>JAKLIM010000208.1 GCA_022709605.1 Bacteroidota bacterium
ATGGGTGTATAGTTCCCAAAGCTTTTCTGTTGGTAACTTCTCTCCGCCTGTAAAACTCTTCTTACAAGCATAACAAATATACCGTTGTAACCTTTCCGTCTCCCATTTTTTCTAACTATGGGTGAGTTACAATAAATGCATTTTTTTTGTTCATAACCTTTGATTTGATACAAAGATATGTATTTCAGTTTATTGCAAGATTTTTAACAACCATTTTGACCTATACGCCTCATTTGATAATAATTTGGAATTAATTATTGCTTATATACAGACTATTAATTTTCACATCCACTTTTCCTTTTATATCACGCGATGAGCTACCCAACAACAGTGAGTAAATTCCGGATTCCACTTCCCACGCTTGTTTGGCTTCGTTGAAGTAAGCCAAACTACTTACCGGTACTTCAATGGTTATAATTTTACTTTCACCAGCTTTCAGGAAAGTTTTTTTGAACGCTTTCAGTTCTTTTGCCGCACGGGCAATGATCGATTTTGATTTGCTTACATAGAGTTGTGCCGTTTCATGTCCATCCACTTTTCCGGTATTAGTCATTGTAAATGAGATTTTTACTGTTCCGTTAGATTTTAGCTCAGTGGCATCAACAGAAGGTTTTGAGTAAGCAAAAGTGGTATAACTCAACCCGCATCCGAAAGGAAACAGCGGTTCAATCTTCTTTGTATCCAACCAACGGTAACCTACCAGAATGTCTTCTTTGTAATATACATTCACACTATCGCCCGGGTAGCAAAGCTTATCAAATGCGTGAGCGCCAATATCTGTGAGTTTCTTTGGAAACGTAAATGGCAATTTCCCCGATGGATTTACATCACCTGAAATAATATCAACGATTGCATTCCCGGCTTCAGACCCCAAATACCAGGCCTGTACAACAGCCGGAATTTTAGAAAGCCATGGCATGTCAACTGCATTTCCACTTAATAAAACAACCACCACATTTTTATTTACTTTCTGAATTGATTCTATCAATTTATCCTCTCCAAAAGGCAAACTAAGCGATTTGCGGTCGCCGCCTTCGCAATCCTGAAAATAATTTTTATTCAGACCACCGACAAAAAACACAACATCAGCAGTTTTAGCAAGCTCAACTGCTGCATTCAACAGCGAATCTGCGTTTAGTTTTGAAGGTTCTTCACGTCCGTAAAGTGAAGGCCCTGAAGCATATCCCATACTGTAAACCACACAATCTTTTCCATATTTATCTTGTATGCCTTGCAAAGGGGAAACCTCGTAAGCGGCTTTCAATGAAGTAGATCCTCCTCCTACAATCATGCTCCGGTTAGCATTTTCACCAATCACGGCAATTTTTTGATACTTTCCAACAGCTATTGGCAGTATGTTTTTCTCATTTTTAAGTAACACAATAGCTTCCTGAGCAATTTTTCGTGCTGCCTGACTGTGTTCGGGCGATACGAAACGTCCAAATGGACGGTTAGCACTCATGGTGGTACGGAAAATCAGACGCAAAATTCTACGTGCTTTATCGTCGAGCTTGGCCATATCATATTTTCCATCTTTTAAACCTTTCAGAAATGGGTCAGCTAAATAATAGCTTGAAAAAGGGAAATGCCCCTCTGTTGTCAATCCGTTGGTATAAGTTCCCATTTCTAGGTCAAGTCCGTTATTTACAGCTTGGTCGGTGCTGTGCGTTCCGCCCCAGTCGCTCACAACTACACCATCAAATTTCCAATCCTGTTTTAGAATTTTATTCAATAGCAAATCGTTGTGGCAACAAAACTCGCCCTTGTATTGGTTGTAAGCACCCATGATTGACCACACATTTCCTTCCTGAACAGCCGCTTTGAAAGCAGGTAGATAAATCTCGTGTAAAGCTCTATCGCTGACATTTACGTTAATTATGCCTCGCCAAATTTCCTGATTATTCAAGGCAAAATGTTTTACACAAGCCGCCACGCCATTGGATTGTACTCCGTGAATATAAGGTACAACCATGCGCGAAGCCAGATAAGGATCTTCGCCCATGTATTCAAAATTTCGTCCGTCCAGCGGACTGCGGTAAATATTCACTCCGGGAGCCAACAAAATTGCTTTTTCACGGTGGCGCGCTTCTTCGCCTATTGATTTTCCAAAGAGAAAAGCAATTTCAGGATTGAAAGTGGCAGCTAATGCCGTAAGTGCCGGAAAGGCTGTACATGAATCATTTGTCCATTGGGCACTATTCCATTCGCTCCATAATTTTTCATCGCTCACCCCGTGAGAACCATCCGACGACCATACATCAGGAATCCCCAAACGAGCAACTCCTTTAGAACTAAATTTTGATTGCGCATGGCAAAGTGCCACTTTCTCTTCGGTAGTCATTAAAGAAAGGGCATTTTCGACTCTATCTTCAATTGGTTTAGTTACGTCTAAATAGATTTGCGACTTTTGCTGACCGGATACCATTAGAGTGACTCCCAATAATACATTTAAAAATAATTGTTTCATTTGTTTTATTTCGTAAAAAAATCATTTTGGATTATGAGCAATATAACGCCGGTT
Source organism: Bacteroidota bacterium (assembly GCA_022709605.1). Taxonomy (GTDB): domain Bacteria; phylum Bacteroidota; class Bacteroidia; order Bacteroidales; family Paludibacteraceae; genus Paludibacter. The sequence goes on from JAKLIM010000208.1 coordinate 2,522, forward strand.
TTAATGCTTGTTTTGCACACTCAAAAAACCTTTCACTTTCAACCATTTTTCGCAGGCTTCCGTCCAGGTTGATTCAGTACCGGCACTCCATTTTCCCAATCCGTAACCATGTCCTCCGCGTTCGTAAATATGAAGTTCACACGGTATGTTATGCTTCTTCATTTCCAACGCATATTCGATACTATTTTGAACCGGAACCACGCCATCATCTATCGAATGCATCATAAACGCAGGAGGGGTTTTAGCTGTAACCTGCAAAGCATTTGAAAAATATTTCACCATATCCGGAACTGGATTTTTACCCAATAGACTTTCTCTTGACCCCATATGAGTAATGGCAGTATCCATTGAGATTACGGGATAAACTAACAAAGAAAAGTCAGGTCGAGCACTTGTTGAATCTTTTGGCTCATATACTTTTTCATCGAAATGAGTTGAAACCGTAGATGCGATGTGGCCTCCTGCAGAAAAGCCCATGATACCAATTTTATGTGGATCAATACCCCATTTTTTAGCGTTACGGCGTACAATACGCATAGCTTCCTGACCATCTTGTAATGGTGCAATCGATTTGTTTATCATAATAGCATCGTCGGGCAATCTGTAATGCAAAATAACAGCAGTAATACCTAACTTATTAAGCCATTTAGCCACTTCAGTGCCCTCGTTGACAAAAGAAATCCCATAATAGCCACCTCCCGGGCATACCACTACAGCCGTTCCGGTATTTTTGTCGACAGGTGCCGGATAAACCTGAATGGTTGGTTTCGTTACACCCATAATCTTAATCCAGTAAACCGAATCGATTCTTTCTTTGTAATCAGGATTAGGGATTGAACCCGGCACTTTCCCATTCCAAATATCAATTACTTGAGTTTGACCAAAAACACTGGTAGTAATCATTATGATACCTGCTAACACGAATAGTTTTTTTCGTAAATTCATAAGGCTGTTATTTATTTTTTATTGTAAAAATCTCTCATAATAAACCATGCTTTCTTTTTGTTGCCATTTTCCGAAAGCAGTCCTTTGCGGTTGTATCCATTCTGATACTGCTGATTCATGCGTCCCAACGACCTGTAATCGAACAATAACCAAGGGCACACTCCGCACAAATTTGGAATGGTGCTGAACATTTCGGTTTGATTGACAAAGATTTTTTCCTGATAGGCTTCGGTCCAATATGCAGCTTCGTCGGTAGGACCACTATTGCTTCCATACAATGCTTCGCCACCAAATTCGGAAACAAATACCGGCTTGTCGGGTAAAGATATTTGCCATTTGGTTTCAGACGGTTTTCCCTGCCACGGAATATACCAGCCAATATATTCATTGATTGCTATCAGGTCGGAATATTGATAAAGCGGATCCCATACGTTGAATGAGTTGTCTTTATAAGTTTGAGTATTGATTACATGTGTTATCAAGCGGGTGGAATCTAACGCTTTACACTTTTTGGTTAAATCAATCAGAGCTTCGTTGCGGTTGGGTGTGCCGGGATATGTTTCGTTTGAAAGGCTCCATACAACAACCCCACAGCGATTTCTGTCACGGCGAACCATTTCGTTGAGCATAAGTTCCAACTTGCGCGTAACAATACTATCCGAAAACTGGATATGCTGATAAACGGGAAGTTCGTTCCACACCATCAGTCCCATCTTTTCGGCTTCGCGAATCATATTTTCGCTGTGCGGATAATGCGCCAAACGTACAAAATTACATCTCAACTCTTTGGCTGCGTTCAACAATATACGAGCATCGTCAATGGAATAGGCACGCGCTTTTTTGTAGGGGTTTTCTTCATGAATATTTACCGCTTTCAAAAAAATCGGTTTACCGTTAAGCAGTACTTTAGTTCCCTTCACTTCAATGCTTCTGAAACCTATACTGTCAGTTACTACATCGTTTTCGCATTCCACAATTACCTTATAAAGCTTCGGGGTTTCGGGCGACCAGAGCTTGAAGCGGGAAGAAAACTCTACTTTTGCATGACCTTTTTCGTCGGTTCGGGCTTTGCAAACCAGATTAAGCTCAGGTATTTTTATCTTGATATTTTGAGCAGTTTGTGCGCCGTTCAGTTGCACCCAGCCCAGCACCTTATTCAGACTCCCTTTTTTCATCTGAATGAAATAATCCTCAATATACGAGGTATTGGTTTCAATCAGGTCGACATCGCGTGTGATACCACCATAGTTAAACCAATCGTAACCAAAGCCGGGTATTCCATTTCCTTTTCGGTGATTGTTTACCTTCACTACAATGGTGTTAGTTCCGGTTTTTACTTTATTTGTAATCTCGAACTGAAAAGGGGTAAAACCACCTTCGTGACTTCCTATTTTCTCTCCATTCAGGTAAACATCAGCTATATAATTAACTGCCCCGAAATGAAGGAAAAGCCGTTTGCCGGGTTGAAGACTATTTTCAAACTGCTTTTTATACCACACTGTTCCTTCAAGATAAGTCAGTTCGCACAATTGCGAATTAAAATCGCCCGGCACCTTCAGATAAGGTCCACCATCAAAAGAATATTCTACAAAATCGGTCTTTATTTGCGGTTTTTTCTCTTGCCACACCTGTTTCCAATCGCCCGCACCTGCCGGATCAAGAATCACCTGCCACTGGCCATTCAGGCTCGTTTTGTTTCGGCTTGACACATTGATCATGGCCGTTTGAGCCAATAAACTACCTGTCATTTGTAACAAAAAGAGCAGAATTAAGATCCGTATTCTAAATAGTTTATTTTTAAATATTTTCATTTTTATAATTTATTGTTTTATACCATAAATAACTAATTTGTAAGGAAATGTATCTTATTTTCTGTTTTATCAAAAAAACACAATTTATTGTTTTCGTAAGATAAACAATGCGGCATACCCTTATTCAACAAAATTTCAATTGAGATTGTGAATGAAATTTCTTTCGAAAAGGTAAGTAACGAAACAGTTAAATTCAATAGAATAAATGCCTTCCCTTACATAATCTAAAAGACATTTCTTGTTTTTTATGATTGAAAATTTCTCTCCAACATAGCTCTGACATATTTATTTTGTAAGCAAAATCTATTTGGTCAAAACTAATAAACTATTTAGATACATTCGGAAACTCAGGTTCAAAGACATTGGTTAATCAGACTTAACTACAATTCTAAGATTTAGCATACGTTCATTCTGAACCAATTTTAGAAAAAAAATTCCTTTCGGCAAATAAGGGTTAAAACTTACGAAATTAGTAGGAACTATATTTTTTGAAAAAACACGTTTTCCGATACAATCAAAAATCTCCACATTGCCAAACTGAAATGATTCACTTTTGATATTCAACTCGCCATTGGTTGGGTTTGGGTAAACGATTAATCCGTTCTCCATTATATTTTCTACACCGGTAGCCTTCACTTTCTCAAACATAAGCCAGTTTAGCTTATATCCTCCTGAGGTCGCCAACAATTTAAGGATCTGTCTGCCTGCTTTTAAAGGGAAATCATTTGTTGTAGATTTATAGGTTAGCAAACTACCGGTACCCGGAAAGGATACTGAGCCAAGTGACTTATCTTTGAGTAACAGAGAAACAACCCCGTTTGATGCATTGGAAGCATAACGAAAAGTAGCTTTGTAAACCGTATCTGTTGGTACATTTACCAAGTATTCCAGATAATCATTGGTATCGACACTTATAACATCCGAAACACCATCTGTATCGCTGGTGGCTGCAGTTGTAGTTCCCGATTGGTAAAAGTAAGATTCTGCTTCAATTTTTCCGGGCAAGTTATATACAACAGGATTACAGACCTTTACAGCAGTTTCGCCCATTCCTGTGGGAGCAATGTCAACATTTGAAATACATATTTTATCAAGCCGTGTTCCCTCTTCTCCATTGGCAATGGCTAAAATATGTTTCCCTGCCTTTAGGTCATAACTTTTAATCTTTGCCCACGTCCACAAACTTTTTGGCAAACCATTCACATATTCAAATGAACCATTATCCATTTTAAACCAATATGAATCCGATTTTAGGGTAGTACAATATACACGTGCATACACATAAAAAGTAGTATCCGACCTTGCATTAAAATTAAAATAAATGACATTTGCACTGTCATTTGAAACTTCAGCAGTATTGTTCAAACCCGGCTTAATTTTCACATAGGTATTGTTTGATGCAGTTATGTCTGTTACAAGATTCCAATTACCTCCTAATGCAGAACATTCT
>JAKLIM010000209.1 GCA_022709605.1 Bacteroidota bacterium
AGCTGTGTCAAAAGGAATAATTCCAAATTGCTTTAGTATATCCATATTTGCCATTTATATTGATTTTTAAATATACAGGACGCAAATATAGTGATTTTTGCACAGATAATCGAATAAATTCCGATTATCTGTGCAAAAATAGCTTTTTAGAACTAAATTACAAGGTAGGAAGATGAAAAAACCCTACAAAACGTTGATTTTGTAGGGTTTGTCATTTTGGTGTCGCTTTTTGGCTAAACCTATCTGCGGAAGCTACGAGATTCGAACTCGTGGTACGGTTGCCCGTACGTCAGTTTAGCAAACTGGTGGTTTCAGCCACTCACCCAAACTTCCTTACTTCGCTTTTGCGGGTGCAAATATAGGAAGTAAATTTGAATTTACAAAACCTTTTTTAAAATTCATCGTCGAATATTTAAGGTTAAAGGCGGTTGTACCCGAAAATGAGCAACTTCATTGTTTTTTTTGAAATAAACAATTTTCATGACTAAAAAATATCAAAACTATTCAGTAATTTTGTTCCTGAATTTGGAAAGAATAGAAATTAACGAATTAGATAAAAACAAAAAATTATCTTCATGAATTTCAATGCATTACAATAAATATTTTTTAAACAATAATAATATGACTGACCTACAAAAGCAAGAGAAAAAGACATTCAAACTCAATAAATCATTGTTATGGGTTGGTGTTTTGGCACTTATCCTCTTTTTATACATGGTTTTCGTTTTTTTTGCTCCTAATATTCAAAAAACTACGGATGATAAAGCTTATTTAAGAATTCCGGATAATAGCACTTTTGAGAATGTAATTGATTCACTGGAACATAACTCAAATGTAAGAACTGTTTTTACTTTTCGTCAGGCATCAAAATTATTTCGTTATGGAAAAAAAATACGTCCCGGACGCTACGAACTTAAAAACGGAATGACCAACTTTGAACTGGTCCGAAAACTCAGAAGCGGCAACCAAACCCCTGTTCGTCTGACGTTTAACAACATTCGTACGAAAGAACAACTTGCCAAAAGACTTTCAAATCAATTGATGGCTGATTCCGTTCAAATTATTAATTTACTGAACGACACTGCATTTTTGTCAGTCTACAATTTAAATCCGAACAATTCCGTATCTATCTTTATACCTGACACTTACGAAGTATTTTGGGACATGGATGCCAAAGAGATTTTTGACCGCATGATGAAGGAATACAATAAATTCTGGACGGATGAACGGAAAAAGAAAGCAGAAGCGATTCCATTGACACCAACCGAAGTTATCATTTTGGCATCAATTGTTGAGGAAGAGACAAACGGTAAAAGTGAACGTCCGGTAGTTGCAGGCCTCTATATTAACCGTTTACAAAAAGGCATAGCATTGCAAGCCGATCCTACAGTGAAATTTGCCGTAGGTGATTTTGGGCTAAAACGCATTCTGATTGAACATGTACTTAAAATATCGCCGTATAACACGTACCGAAATACAGGTTTACCTCCCGGACCAATACGCGTTGCTTCGGCCAATGGCATTGATGCTGTGCTGAACTATTCCCATCACGATTATGTGTTTATGTGCGCCAAAGAAACCTTGAATGGTGAGCATAATTTTGCGGTGACTTATGCTGAACACCAGGTAAATGCAGGCAAATACCAAAGAGCGCTGAACGAACGCAAAATTTTTAAATAATCTTTTTGTTTCGCTCCTAGCTCTAACAAATAAAATTCACTTCCGGGATTAATGCAATTCCAAATTTTTCGTTCACTGAAAGTTGAATTTGGTGGGCCAAATTTGCAATTTCGGCTCCCGTTGCGCCTCCTTTATTAACCAAAACTAACGCTTGTTGAGCGTGAACCGCAGCGTTACCGATTTGTTTTCCTTTCCATCCGCACTGATCAATCAGCCAGGCCGCGGGAACTTTTTCTTCCGTTTCCGACACAAAATAATGTGGAATTGTTGGAAACTGAGACTGTAATTCGTAAAAATGCGATGTTGAAATGACAGGATTCATAAAAAAACTACCTGCATTTCCGGTTAATTTCGGGTCGGGCAATTTCTCCTCCCGGATAGCAATAATTGTCTGACGAATATTCTCAAGATTTATTTCACCTCTTGTTTTGACAGCGTTTTCAATGTGCTGATAATTAAGATTATAAACCGGATTCTTTTGAAGTCGAAACGTTACAGAAGTTATGATAAACTGACCTTTTAACTCGTTTTTAAAAACACTTTTCCGGTAATCGTATTTACATTCTGCATTCGAAAAATCGCGGGTTTTACCTGAATTAATTTCAACCGCATAAACTTTATCAATTACGTCCTGGACTTCGACACCATAGGCACCAATATTCTGCACAGCCGCTGCGCCCACTTCTCCCGGAATCAGGGATAAGTTCTCCACTCCTCCCCAACTGTTTCTTACAGCAAATGCAACAAAATCGTCCCAAACAACTCCTGAACCGGCTTCAACAATTACTGTTTGTTCATCCACATCAATTTTCTGCAATGTATTAATTTGTGAATGCAAAATAACGCCTTTGAAATCGTTCATAAACAACAGATTGCTGCCCATTCCAATTTGCAAAACAGAATTATTTTTCACTGTTTCGGATTGCAAAACCTGTGTTAAATCTTCAACAGTAAAATACTCAATCAGGTAATCAGCGTTTACATCAATCCCAAAAGTATTGAAGTTCAACAATGAAATGTTTTGTTGTAAATTCATTTTAATATATAATTTTTCGCAATGAAAGTATCACTTTAAATTTTGATCAACAAATGTAATAATCTCCTCATTATCTTGGGGATGAAACCAGTGAATTTCCTTATCACGGTTAAACCAGGTCATTTGCCGTTTTGCATACCGTCGCGAATCCTGTTTAATCATATTTATAGCAAAATCGAGCGTCCACACACCTTGCATGTATTCGTAAAGTTCTTTGTAACCAACAGTATTCAGGGTATTCAAATGCCGGAATTCATAGAATTGTTTGGCTTCTTCGAACAATCCATCAGTCATCATTTCATCCACCCGGGCATTAATTCGCTCGTATAATTCGGGACGGAGACGGTTTAATCCGATTTTCAAAATATCAAATTTGCGTTTTTTCTTTTCGCCTTTTCTTAAATCTGAATAGGGTTTTCCGGTCATGCTGCATATTTCCAACGCATGTAAAATTCGTTTTGGATTGAGCTTATCAACTTGTTCGTAATGCAGTGGATCTGCTTTAATAAGCTCATTCTGAATGTATTCCAATCCATTATCGGCATATTGTTTTAACCAAAAATTACGTATTTCCGGGTCGATGGTCGGAATATCGTCCATGCCATTGCAAACGGCATCAATGTACATCATTGATCCGCCAACCAACATCACTACATCATGAATTTTAAAAAGTTCGTCAAGCAGCTGAATTACATCTGTCTCGTACTGACCGGCATTGTATTCATTGAAAATGGAATGAGAACCTATAAAATAGTGCTTCACGCGACTTAATTGTTGACTGTTGGGAGCAGCTGTTCCAATTTTCAATTCACGGTAAAACTGACGCGAATCGGACGAAATAATCGGACAACGGAAGTGCTCAGCCAATTGGAGGCTTATTTCAGTTTTTCCTACACCGGTAGGCCCGAGTAATACCAACAAGGTTTTTTTCATTATTATTAAACTTAAGAATAATTACAAAAAGTTCAAAGACAAGAAAGCAGAAAATAAATTGAAATTATTTTCTGCTTTCTTTATTAATTTGCTACGTTGACTCGGTTATTTTAAAACTTTGGATCCTCCGAAAACAGCGTGCTGTCATCAAAATTCATATCGCCAAAACCTTCTTCATCAAGTTCTTCGATATCAAAATCTTCGTCACCATAAAAGTTTTCGTCCAGATTTATTTTGGTTCCGTAATTTACATCATCATCATTCATTATTTGCTGTGGAGGATTCCCTTTAGAACTTACACAAATAGTTTTATCTACCGTTTTTCCGGGAATGATCTCACTTAATTCAATAAAAAATGCTCTGTCGGACATCAAATCGAAAACATATAATAACTTCTGTTTTTCATCAGAAATTAATTCTTCCAGCTTGATTTCATCCATTACCAGATTATCATATTCTGAATCAGACTCCATTTCTACCAGGGTTACTTCTTGTCCTTTTTCCCAATGATCGGAACAAATAAAGAATGAAGTCATTTGATTTTTCTCGAAATTTACTGAATCGAGAATTGCTTCGTGTAAATCAAAAAATGTTGCTTCAGGATCAATTTTAATTACCCTTACAAAATTATCAATCTCATCGGAAAGAATTGTGAATTTATAGACCATTATTTTCAGTTTTAATTTCGGATGTAAAAATAATACTATTTTTCCTAATCCTTAGAAATTTCATCAATAATTTTCAAAAAAAAGGCTGCTTATTTACTAAGCAACCCCTTTTAAAAACATAAAAAACAAGTATTTAAATCAGTATGTTAATATTTTTTATCGCTTGAGTTTTTCTTCAATTTCTTTCACACTCGATCTGAAATTTTTATCAATATCCATCAAATCGTTTACAATTTTACAGGCATGCAATACCGTAGCATGATCGCGTTGACCAATGGCAAAACCGATGGATGACAATGAATTCTTGGTCAATTGCTTCGATAAATACATGGCAATTTGACGTGCCTGAACAACTTCGCGTTTGCGGCTTTTGGTCGAAATGGCATCAACCGACAGCGAAAAATATTCGCAAACCACATCGCGTATTATTTCTACCGTATTGATTTTGTGAGTAACTGTCACTATGCGGCTCACAACCTTTTCGGCAAGAGCAATATCAATCGGCATATCTACCAGTGTAGAATGTGCCAGCAATGACACCAAAGTTCCTTCGAGGTCGCGAACATTGTCAACTACATATTGAGCAATATAATTCACTACATCTTCGGGAATTTCCAGGCCATCGCGATATATTTTGTTTTGCAGAATGGCTTTGCGCAGTTCTACATCCGGTTTGTCAATTTCGGCCGACAATCCCCATTTGAATCGGGTTAATAACCGTTGTTCAAGTCCAACCATTACTACCGGCGACCGGTCGGAAGTTAGGATTAATTGTTTTCCGGTTTGATGCAAATGATTAAAAATATGAAAGAAAGTATTCTGAGTACCGGTTTTCCCGGCAAATTCCTGAATATCGTCAACAATAAGCACATCTATTGTTTGGTAAAAATTCAGAAAATCATTGGCTGTATTGTTTCTGATTGCATCGGTGTACTGAATCTGAAAAGTATTAGCCGAAACATACAAAACACGCTTTTCGGGATGTAACTGCTTCACCATTATACCTATGGCATTGGCAAGGTGCGTTTTTCCAACTCCTGATTGTCCGTAAACAAACAAGGGATTAAAAATGGTTTTCCCGGGCTCGTTTGCAATGCTAATTCCGGCAGTGCGCGCCAGTTTATTACTTTTTCCTTCGATTAAATTATTAAAATTGTACGAATAATTTAATTGGGGATCAATATCGGGTAACTGTGGTTTGTGATATGGACTAACATAAACCTGATTTCCGGCATTATTCTTTGGCTTGGGTGATGATTCACTAGCTGATGGGATGCGAGTGCCTTTTCCGCTGCTCTGATCAATCATAACGCGATATTCCAGACGTGTTCCCACACCAACAACTCTGTAAAGTGTCATCCTCAGTAAGTCAATGTATTTTTCTTCGATATATTCAACGAAAAACTGACTTGGTACCTGCAAAACAAAAATATTATTTTCGTACTGTAAAGCGACAATGGGTGAAAACCACGTGTTGTAAGATGCATCGCTAATATTGTCTTTGATTACACTTAGACAGCGGCTCCATAATTGTCCGGGAAGATTTGACATGTTTATTCTGGTAATTAAAAAATCAAAGTTAATTTAGTTATTTATTTCACAATAAAAATAAACCTGTATGTAAGTAAACGAATTATCTTGTTTTTACGGGCTATTTTGAGCAGTACAAATTTCTAAAACATTTTCGAGAAAAAAAAATGTTATTTTTTTTCAAATATTTTTTTTCAGTCATTTGATTTATAATCAAAAAGTTAGGTTATTCTATTGATTTTTAGTAACTTGTTTTTAATAGTTTTGTAATATATCTGATTTTAAAGCTGTTAACAAATTGCAAGTATTTTTGGTAATTATAGGGAAAATAATGCCGAAACTCTTTAAAAATCAGAGTTTCGGCAACTATTAAATTTCTTAAAATTAATTTTTTATGTAGTTTGTTATTTAAAAAATTTCTAAATAAAAAATCACTTGGTTTTTCTACCTATCAATGAAAAACTAACATATCTGGCCGGGTTCTTTTTAAGATCAATGAGCAGATTATCAGCGCTTGATGCAGTATTCGCCAGGTTTATATACAAACTTTTATCATTCAGCAACGAACCGATTGTTCCTTCGGAAGTATTGATCTTATCAGTAATCAAACTCAAATTATTGATGGTGTGATTTATACTTGCAAAAGTGGCGGCAAAATCAATTTTTTTAAGATTTCCGGATATCTGGCGAAAGTCCGAAGTTAATAAATTTACATCGCCCAGAATCTTCGGGAAATCGTTATTCATTAAACTTTTTAACTGTGTAGAAGTAAGAGCCAGTTCTGAGGTAGTTTTTTCAATCGAAACCAAACTATTATTCAGTTCTTTACTCTCAACCAACACCCTAACTGCACGCAACAAAG
>JAKLIM010000021.1 GCA_022709605.1 Bacteroidota bacterium
AAGCTCCCCTTTCTCAAATATCCAGTCAACAATCTGTTTCTCTGCTTCATACGCCTCATTACACAGATCATAAATACTTTGTTCAAATTCAGGTGTAAACCAGTCTGGATTTTCTGATTTTATAATCTTTACAGCACCTATGCTGTCATGTTTAGCAGTGTTCATTAGCAATCCAAAATAATCGTCGTTGTCAATTCTATTCAGTTGGCATACCACTTGCTTGTTCGAACCTTCAGGCAACATATTATAAAAAAAAGGGAATAAAAATTGTGAATGAAACGTTTGTTCAGTTTTTGGCAAAGTAAGGCTGATACCCGGTTTTGAGCTGTCGATAAGCCAGGCTTCATGGTAGCAGAATGTAAATGAACCATCATCGTGTTGGGTTAGGATGCCTGCTTCCACATCTTTAAACAATACTTTTGCTTCTCTCATTAGTTACCCGAAGTGTTTTTGAGTTTCAGATTAATTTCCATCCCGAGTGTGTCGGCAATTTTTTGTAATGTCAGAAATGTTGGATTTCCTTTTCCGCTTTCAAATTGCTTTAAGGTTCTTAAGCCAACGCCTGATAACTCGGCTAAGTTCTCCTGTGTTACCTGCAACACTTCCCTTCGCTCTTTTATTGTTTTTATTACATCTGAATAGTGCATTTTATGGCTCTTTTTCTTGCAAATATACAATAAATTCTGTAAACTACAACTAATTGTGCAATAAATAGCACTTTATTGTACATTTAAGTACTTTTTATATTAAAACACGCTTAATAGTGCATTATAATGCACTATTAAGCGTGTTCCCGGAAATAAATTTTATTTGTTGTAAATATCCAATAACCAACTATAGAAACTATTTTTCCAAAGTTCAACCGAATGACCATTATTGTAGGCTAATCCAAAACCGTGATTTCCTTTGGAGTATATATGCAATTCAGATTTATCCACTTCTTCAACCAGAGTCGATAAAAATGGAATGACATCGTTCATCGGAAGTTTTTTGTCATCTCTAGCCACAGCCATAAAAAACGGTGGTAATTTTGTTTTGTCTTTTACTTCCTTCAGGGCATTTAACTTATTACCGTGATAAATCAGACCTACAAATGCAGGCTTCCAATCTACAGTTCCTTCGGCTTCTAACGACCTGATTACCGTTCGTTCGCTTAACCAACCGCCGGCAGAAAAGCCCATAATTCCAACCATATCTTTGTCGAAATTCAAACTGTCGGATAATTCTTTCATTTTCAAGATGCTTGCCCTTGCATCCAAGTAAATAGCTCCTTTATAGTCATTTATGGGTATAATGAAATTCCCTTTTTCATCTTTCCTGTTGGTTCTGTATTTAACCACCATGCAGTTTATACCTTGTGCCGATAGCCAGATCGCTAAATCTATACCTTCTTTGTCCAACCAATTATTTACCAAGCCGCCGCCGGGATAAATAACAACTCCGATCTGTTTGTTGACTGTTGCCGAAGCAGGATATAAAGTATAAGTCGGAGTTGTAATATTGCTAATCACCCTGTTTGCATGCGATAATGAGTTTGGATTGATCATTGAATCCACTACCGTTTCAACATTTGGATGACTAACCGGGTTATTTTCAATGCCATTTGGAAATAAAGGTATTTCACGGTTTATTTGACCGGATAAATTCGTGCAACTTAAAATTGCTGCAAGTGTGATTAAAAATGTTAGTTTGTTCATTTTTTTATGAGTTAGATTATTATATTTAGTGTTAGATTATAATGTTGAGTCCACTCCGAAAAGTCTGATTTAAAAAAATGTCCTGAAAGGACTAAATAAAAATAACCGTGGGTGAAGCCCACGGGCAAATGAAACTCTTGATATGCAGCCCTGAAAGGGTTGAATAATAAACACATATCTTATTCAACCCTTTCAGGGCTGCAGTTTTGTTGTTTATTTTTGCCACCGGTTTTACCGGTGGTTATTATAATTTTCCCCCTTCGGGGTATTAATCAGACTTTTCGGAGTGCACTCAATGTTGTATTTTTGTAAGAAAAAGAAATCAGTATCTCAGACAATAGTCAAAATTACATATTTATTTTTTTGCAGAGCTACCTAAAAGGAATATAGACAGATATTTATTTTTTGAAATAATTCTTGAAATCCCTATACAAAGGATTATAATTAACAATGTAATGAATGGTGTAATGATTAAATTGTAAATCCATAAGTTTACTGCAGGGAAATTCAATATTCTGTTGACTATATTTTCAAGAATAATTACCTGAAGTATGTATATGCTCAATGTTTGAATTCCGATTTTACTTAACAAAGAATAAATCGTATTATTATTGTATGTTTTCATAAACAAAAGAAACCAAAAAATGCTTCCGTAAAGTCCTGTTATTAAGCGGAATAAAGAAATATCGATATTTGCAAAATCAAAACTAAAAGTTCTAATGTTAATTATTTCCGGAAATTCTGTTTCGTAAATAGTAAAATTACCATCCCAAAAAAGGAGACAGACAAGGAATACAAAACCAGATAAAAACAAGGTGAATTTTAGATGATTGACAAAATACTGATAAAAATCGTTTAACAAAATACCGGCTAAAAACATTGGTAAAAGGAATCTTTGATAATTACATTTTGGGGCAATTAACACAAATACTAAGCACATAGTAAACGCAATTAATTTCTTGCTTGAAATTTTGTATGAGAGGTAAACTAAAATATAACTTAAAAATAATTCCTTCAAAAACCAAATAGGCCACATCGTTGGAAAAACTATCGTTTTGATAGACTGTATCCAATCAATCCTGTCGCTTTGAATTAAATGAATACTTTCGAACAATATAGCCCAAATTAAACATGGAAGTAATAACTGAATTGATTTTTTATATAGAAACTCTTTGAAATTCAACTTTATAGAAGAATTAAAAAAGAAACCGCTTATCATGAAAAATAATGGAAGGTGGAAAGAGTATAAAAATTCAATTATAGGGTTATGAAAAAAATCAGAACCATCTCTCAAATACTGTATCGAGTGTCCCCAAACCACAAAAAGAATTGCCAATCCCTTTAATGAATCAATAAAATTTATTCGTTTCGCAATCATCATTTTTTTTTATGCCCTACGACTGAAGCTATTGGTATTTAGCGGTTTGCAGGAGCATCCCGAAGCCTCGGGACCGCCTGAATGCACACTTGTCCCGCCATAGCGGGGTCAGCCTACCAATGGACAGATCATGTTTTATGTGTTTGTGTTTTCTTTTCGTGTTTTATCTTCCGTTCTTATAAGTTTAAATGCTCGCAAGCCAATTTTCTCTTTTCATAGCAGCAATATCAAGTTAGTATTGGTCCGATTTGTTACTTGTAATTAATCTTCTGATTTTCGCAATAAGAAACGTATTTTGCAAGTATCTCTGTCCACTGTTTTAAGTTAAACTTACAAACTACCTTATGCTCTTTATCAAATACAAAAGTATATTTAAAACCAAACAGCTTTAATGTTTTCACCTGAACACCTGAAATGTACGTTACGACCTTGTCTTCCTCTTTATATTTTTCAGTGAACCTGACAATCTGATTTAAAAACAGGAAGACTTCTTTTGCATCCCCTTTGTAATATTCAACTTCATAGGCTCCAAAAGTCCAGTCATCAAAATAACGCTGGTATCCCCACAATGAAAATGTGTCTGTTTGATTCATATTCGTACTTTCAAGTACTTTCCAATGCGACAGATACGTTTCCGTAATTTTGTCGGTAAATACAGTTTCGAGCTTATACGTCTGTGAGAATAAGTTTGCGGAGATAATGCAAACAACTGCAATTAAAATTTTTCTTTTCATCTTATTTTGTGTGTTTTGAAATTTCGGGAAATTCAATTTTTTAGTAAATCGTTTTGAATATTTTTTAATTGATCCTCTATCAATAAATGAATGAAATTTAATTTTAAATATATATTTTATATTTATGATAATGAACATTATAACTAAAAAAATCTACCTTCATTGTTATGATCAAATTTCCGCCCAAATATACTGACTTTTATTTACATAATTAACAGAATGAGTTTGTTAATTTAACAATTTGAGTAATTATTTTTCAGTCGATTGTAAGGTCTTTAATTGCCTGAGTTATTATCAGATGATTTATACCCAAATTTTCAAAATAAATATGTGAATTATGTAACAAAGTTTGATGATTCTGTAACATATTCAAGGCTAATCAGGCTTAATTTTGTACAGTTAAAGTTATCATTCAACTACATTTAATCATTTATAAATCATGAATATCAAAAGAATCTTTGGTGCTTTGCTTACCGTGCTCGGTATAGCTGGCTTAATTTATGCTGCTGTTTTATTTACAAATGTATCAGGCGGCACCCATGCTATTAAAGAGGTAATAATTTATGCCGTATTGGGAATTATATTTTTCATTTCTGGAATAAGTTTGGTGCGGACGGTAAGAGACAACTAATAATTTACTATATACACATTTACCATTTATCATTTTTCATTTTCCCCAACTTTTTTATATTGAGAAATCGATGACATTCGTTGATTATTATAAAATATTAGGACTCGAAAAAAAGGCAACTCCAAAAGACATAAAAATTGCCTATCGGAAACTTGCGCGGAAATTTCATCCCGATTTAAATCCAAATAATCAGGATGCCAAAAATCAATTTCAGCAAATCAACGAGGCCAATGAAGTATTGAGCGATCCGGAAAAACGCAAAAAATACGACCAGTACGGTGAAAACTGGCAACATGCTGATGAATTTGAAAAACAAAAACAACAGCAGGGGCAGTGGCAAGGGGCAGGAGAAACCGGATTTTCCGGCGGACAAAATGGTGGTGATTTTTCTGATTTTTTTGCTTCTATGTTTGGTGGCGGCAACAGATCAGCGGGCGGCAGACAGTCCAAATACAGGGGTGAGGATTATTCAACTGAAATTCATCTCGGATTAATTGACGCGTTTAAAACGCACAAACAAACCTTAACAGTGAATGGAAAAAGTATCCGAATTACGATTCCGGCTGGTATCGAAAACGGACAGACCATAAAAATTTCGGGTCATGGTGGTCCCGGAACAAACGGCGGTCCGAATGGTGATTTATACATTGCTTTTACTGTGGCTAATCATCCGAAAATAAAAAGGTTGGGCAATAATTTGTTTACAACCGTTGAACTGGATATCTTTACGGCTGTTTTGGGCGGCGAAATTACTGTCGATACGCTTGATGGTAAAGTAAAACTGAAAGTAAAACCCGAAACACAAAATGGTACGAAAGTGAATTTGAAGGGCAAAGGGTTTCCTGTGTATAAAAAGGAGGGACAATTCGGTGATTTACAGGTGACATATTCAATCAAAATACCTGAAAATTTAACGGCAAAACAGAAAGAATTGTTTGAAGAAATGAGAGATAGTGGGTAGTTTATAGTAGGTAGTTGGTAGTGAGTAGTTTTTAGTTGGTAGTCAAAGATAGAAAACCATGCAAACAAAATATTTAATAGCAGTTGATGATTTCTGTGTCAAACATAACATCGAAATTTCATTTGTCAGTTCGTTGCAGCAAACCGGAATGATTGAAATAACTATTATTGAAGAAAAATGGTTTATTTCTGCAGAACAACTCAAACAATTGGAGAAATTTATTCGTTTTTATTATGAGCTTGACATTAATCTCGAAGGGATTGAAACCATATTCCATTTGTTGAATCGCGTCGAGAACATGCAGGAAGAAATAATTGAACTCAAAAACAGACTCAGACTTTATGAATAAAAAGTCGTATCAGGCAAAACATCAATCAAAATGAAAAAAATACTTCCCTACTTAAAGAAAACTTTGAAAGCTATCTTTTGGGTGGTACTTATTTTTGTGCTTTTATTTCTCATAGTGGCCGGAATTATTCAGATTCCTGCTGTTCAAACGAAGATTGTACATTACGCCACCACTTTTGTAAGCAACAAAACCCATACAAAAGTGGAGATTAAAAATGTAAGTATTTCGTTCCCCAAATCGGTTGTTCTCGAAGGTCTTTATCTTGAAGATTTACAAAAAGATACCTTAATTTTTGCCCGAAAAGCTGTAATAAATATTGTACTTAAAGATTTACTTTACAACAAAATTAGTATCAATAATTTTGAACTTAACGACCTTACGCTCAACCTTCATAACACCAAAACCGATTCGCTTTTCAATTACAATTTTCTAATAACCGCTTTTGCCGACACTACTGTTAAGGTGATAGATTCAACGGAAATAGCAGTAAAATGGACATTTTCGATCGATGAAGTGAGTTTGAAAAATGCGCGAGTTCGGTACGACGATAGATTCGGAGGATTGGATGTTTCGGCTACGCTCGACAAATTAGAAGTAAGCACGAATGAAATTGATTTCGAAAAATCCGTTTACGACATTGATGAATTGCTGGTCGATAAGTTAATAGCGAAAGTTACCATGACCCAATCTTCGAAAACAGAAACCGATAACCCCGAAAATATTTTGCCCAAGATTTTGGCCAATAGAATTCGAATCAATAATTCTTTTGTCATTTATAAAGATTTAATCAACAATCAAACTGCGCAGGGTTCGATTACCCGTTTCGAACTTAAAAAGGGAACTGTTGATCTGGAAAAAGAAACTGTAGAATTAGATAAAATTAGCTTATCAGAAAGCGATGTAAAGTATTTTACGATAAGTTCCGAAGTTGTAAAAGACTCAATATTAACACCCACGGCTGATGTTGCTGTAAAAAGTGACTGGAAAGTGACAGCAAATGAAATTGATCTCAGAAATAATACACTGATATATAAAGTTGTAAATTCTACCCCGGTAAAGAATGCATTTGATGCCAATTACATGAAATTTAGCAAGTTAAATCTTCAAGCTTCTTATTTGCATTATTCGTCGGACTTAACAAGTGTAATTGTCGATAAATTCAATGCAATCGATCAAAACAACTTTGCCATTACCCGTTTCGAAACGGCATTTATCATGGATAATCATTCCATTACAGCCAAAAAACTGATTGCAAATACCACTCATTCCGCACTAAAAGCAGATGTTTATTTGGAATATTCTTCCCTCAATTCGTTGGTAGATTCGCTTCCTAATTTGAAGTTGAATTTGAATATAAAAAATGCAAAATTCAGAAATTCCGACATTCTATATTTCAGTCCGGAACTTATCGAACAAGATTTTTTCAAAAATAAAACAAACTTTACAACTATTTCAGGACTTGTAACCGGAAGAATCAATAGTTTGAAAGGAAAGAAACTAAAGGTGAAAACCGGCAAAAACACGATATTGGAAACTGATTTCAAAATCATCGGATTGCCAGATGTTGAAACAGCTTATTTTGAATTTCCAAACATGAAAGTCGTTTCGGGAAAGCAGGATATACAACTATTTGCCGGATCAGCCGTGCCCGATAGTATAAATCTTCCCGAAAATATTGCTTTGCTGATCAATTTTAAAGGAAAAATGAAGTCATTTGCTACAACTATCGATTTGAAAAGCAGTTTTGGAAATGCAAATATTGAAGCTAGAATTGATCCATGTGAAAATTTTAGCAGCCATATGAAGATTGACAAATTTGATCTGGGTAGTTTGCTGAATGATAAAATAATGTATGGTCCGGTGTCGCTAACAGCTCAGATTGACGGGCGTGGTTTGGATCCAAAAACGATACAGGCAAAAATTAAGGCGACTGTAAGTGAAATGTACCTCAACAAATACACGTACCAACATCTGAAAGTTGACGGAAATGTAAACGGACAGGAATTTGCCGGAAAAGTGAACCTGAATGACCCGAATGCTGTGTTTGATTTCGATGGATTGGTGAACCTGACGCCGAAACAGGAACAATATAAATTTCAGTTAAATGTAAAGGCAATTGACCTTCAAAAGCTAAATTTCAGCGATAAAGACATACGCATTGCTTTTGATGCCAGAGCCGACCTCAAAGGCGGAACCGTTGACAAACTGAATGGTAATGCCGGAATCAGCAAAATGATTGTTGTAAGTAACGGAAAAAAATACCTGCTCGATTCGGTGCTTTTGGCTTCGATCAATAAAACCGGGAAAAGCGAATTAAACCTGAAAAGTGCACTTATTGGTATAAAATACAGCGGAACAATTGCGCCATTAACGCTTCCGACGGCGTTAAGTCAATTTGCCAATAATTATTTCCCGTTTTCGGACATCAAACCAACAAAAATTTCAAACGACTCATCAAATTTTACTTTCGAAATACAGCTTCACAATCATCCCATACTTTCGGATGTGCTTTTTCCGCAACTAAAAGTATTTGAACCCGGACTCATTACAGGAAGTTTTGATAGCCCGAAAAGCGAATTGAAACTGAAAGCAAACATGCATAAAATAGTGTATGGTTCCACCGAAATTTTGAATCTGGTGATGGATGTGAATTCCGATTCGGCAGCCTTAAATTATAAAATTGCGAGTGATAATATCACCAATACGCAAATAAATTTTGAGAATTTTCTGTTTGATGGAAAATTAGCTGATAATAAAATGCTGGCAAATTTGTCATCAATAAATAAATTTCAAAACAAAAAACTCTTGGTGCGCACCGAAACGACCAAAGAAAATGGGAATTTCAAGCTCAAACTTAATCCCAAAGATTTTTGGTTGATGAATAATCGCTGGGACATTGCCGCCGATAATTACATTGAATTCGGCAAGCAGGGATTTCTGATTCATCATATTTTTATGAATAATGGCGCAAGTCAGATTCAGCTTGCATCGGTGAATGATAGGTTTAACGATGACCTGAACATTGGAATAAGAAACTTTAAATTAGACGACATTTCGCGAATTGTTGAAAAAGACACCAACATTGTAAAAGGGCTGGTGGACGGAAATGTTTTGCTCAAACGGGTGAATAATTCGTACGGAATAATTGCGGATGCCAGTATCACAAACCTGATTTTCAAAGAAGTACCGGTTGGGAATTTAACATTGAAAGCTGATAATCCGAGAGGAGAGCGTTTTGATATTGAAATGAAATTATTTGGTGGAGATAACAATCTGACTGCCAATGGTTATTTTATTCCGAACGGAGGCGAAAATTCCATCAATATTAAAGCAGACATTCAATCGTTGTCAATGAAAACGGTTGAAGCTTTTTCGATGGGTGAGATTTCAGAGGCATCAGGTTTGCTTACCGGAAACTTTCTGGTAGCAGGAAAAACCACAGCACCGGAACTATCCGGCGAACTGACTTTCAAAAACGCATTCCTTAAACCTGCTTATTTGAATAACCGTTTGGAATTGAAAAATGAAACGGTACAACTTAAAACCGATGGCATCTATTTCAATTCGTTTACTATGCTGGATGTCGATCAGCACAAAGCAACCATCAATGGTTCGGTGAAAATGAAGCAATTCTCCGATTTTGTTTTTGCTTTGAACGTGAATACACGCAACTTTTTACTGTTGAACACCACCGAAAAAGACAATAAAGAATTTTTCGGTCGAATGATTATCGACAGCAGTATTGATATAAAAGGACCGATGACATTACCTGTAATTAGCGGACGGGTAAAAATGAGAAATGGTTCTAATTTCACTTTTGTGGTTCCGGAAGATGAACTGACGACCGAAAAAGGTGAAAATGTAGTTGAATTTGAAGATTCGATCAAGACCAATTCCATACTCGACCGCGCAAAAACGAATGTAGCCACAAAACCCGGTTTCAGTGGATTTGAACTTTCGTCGATTGTTGAGGTTGACAAAGAAGCAACGCTCCGTTTGTTAATGGATCCCACTTCATCCGATTCGTTGGTGGTGCGTGGCGAGGCTGCGTTAAGTTTTACGATGGATCGAAGCGGCAGCATGAATCTGACCGGCACTTACAACCTGAACGAAGGAAGTTATCTTATTTCATTGGAATCGGTTGTTAAAAGGAAATTTGATATTGTGTCCGGAAGTACCATCACCTGGAACGGTGATCCGATGGAAGCCGATGTTTCTATTAATGCAACTTATTCCGTTCGGGCTGCTCCTTACGATCTTGTAGCCGAACAAATGTCAGGATTGAGTGATATCGAAAAAGGTGGCTATAAACAACGATACCCATTTTTGGTATTACTGAAACTCCGTGGAGCCATTCTTAAACCCGAAATTAGTTTCGAAATTCAATTGGAACCTGAAGATAAAGGCATTTTAGGAGGAGCGGTAAATCAAAAATTAGTGATGCTGAACGAAGATCCATCTTCATTGAACAAACAGGTTTTTGCATTATTGGTTTTAGGGCGGTTTGTACAGGAAAATCCATTACTAACCGAATCGGGTGGAACTTCCACGCTGATACGTTCAACCGTTGGAAATTTTCTTTCGTCTCAACTAAATAAATTAAGTTCAAAAGTAATTTCGGGAGTAGATTTAAACTTCGACATTCAATCGTACGACGATTATGGAAGCGGTAAAGCGCAGGGAAGAACACAAGTGGAAATAGGGTTAAAAAAGGAACTTTTCAACGAACGGTTATCCGTTCAGATTGGTGGTTCGGTGGATGTAGAAGGTGACAAAGCCAAACAAAATTCGGCAAGTGACATCACAGGAGATATTACCGTTGAATACAAACTTACCAAAGACGGACAATATCGATTGAAAGGTTTCCGACACAATCAATACGAGGGAGTTATCGAAGGACAATTGGTGGAAACAGGTGTGGGTGTAGTGTTAGTGAGGGATTTTAATCAATGGAAAGATTTTTTCAAAAATAAGAAAAAACCACCCCTAACCCCTAAAAACCCCTAACCCCTAAAGGGGAACAAGATAGATTACAATTGTGTTTTAAAAGTTAAGAACAATATGAAATTCATATCAAACATAATAAACAAGACTAACTTCAATTCCCCTTTAGGGGTTAGGGGTTGCTCCCCTTTAGGGGCTGGAGGTCTTCTTCTTTTCCTCCTCCTTTCTTCATGCAGCGGCACCAGGCAATTGCCCGAAGGTGAAAAACTTTATACCGGCGCCGTTGTAAAACTTGAAACGACAGAAAAAGTGCAAAAAGGGGTCATCAAATCCGCAGCAGAGGAAGCCATACGACCCTCTCCAAATAAAAGTTATTTTGGTCTGCGTCCCAAATTATGGATGTACCTGATGGCCGGAAATGAACCTTTCAACAAATTTGAAACCTGGCTTAGAAAAAACGGAGAAGAACCGGTATTGATAAGCAATGTAAAACCGGGTGCAACAGCTTCAGTAATCGATGCTAAGTTGTTCAATATGGGTATTTTCAACAGTTACACTCAATATGAAATTGTGGAGAAAAAACGTACTGCCAAAGTAATTTACACAAGCTACATTCATAAACCTTATGTAGTTAAAAATCTTATTTATGCAATTGGCGATGACTCAATAAGTCACATTGTACTTGCTGATAAAGAAAATACGCTGATAAAACCTGACCAGAATTATAGTCTGGAAACATTGGTAAACGAACGATTACGAATTGATAACCTATTGAAAAACAATGGATATTATTATTTCAATCCCGATTATTTGCTTTTTAAAGCCGATACTTCAATTGTGGATCATTCCGTATCGTTTAAACTGACTTTAAAAGACAGCATTCCGGCTGAAGCAAAAAACGTTTATCATATTCGTAATGTGTATATTAACCAAAATTACTCCTTGCGCAGGCAACGAAATGACAGCATAAATGATACAATTATGCTTCAAAATACTATTTTTCAGGGCAAACGGTCAAACATGAATATTCGTCCTGCAGTAATTTTAAGGTCTGTTTATCTGAAGAAAAATGAACGCTATACAAGGCTTAATCATAATATTACTCTGAACCGATTGATGTCGATGGGTAATTTCAAATTCGTACAGATTAAATTTTCCGACAGCGATACCGTCCCAGGATTTTTAGATGCAACCATTTTGATGACACCCATGACGAATTATACCTTCAGGGCTGAAATGGATATAGTTACAAAGTCAAATAATTACACAGGACCGCGATTGAATTTAAGTATTTTAGACCGAAATACGTTTAAAGGAGCTGAACTATTAAACACCAACATGGCCGGATCGTACGAAACGCAATTGAGTGGAGCAAACAAAAATCTGTATTCATATTCGTGGAATCCCCAGGCGGAACTTACTTTTCCACGCTTTCTGGTTCCATTCAGGTTAAAGCAAACAAACAGTATTTACATTCCCAAAACGGCTTTTTTGGTTTCGTATAATTATTTGAAAAGAGGCAATTATTTCGATATGAGCACTTTTCAATTCAAATACGGATTGAAATGGAAAGAAAACAGCCGGTTGGAGCATGAATTAAATCCGGTAAATATCAGTTATTCTTCCATAGGCAACGAATCGGAAGCATTCTTAAAACTGCTTGATACAATTCCTTATCTCAAAAAAAGTTACGAAGAGCAATTCATTGCAGGCGGAAGTTATTCGTTTACATACAACGAACAGGTTATTACGGGTAAAAAATGGCAAAATTACATACACGGAACAGTCGAAACTGCCGGTAATACATTTTCATTATTAAAAATTATTGGAGGCGAAAAACCAAATTCAGTAAATCCATCCAAAGTGGTAGGAGCAATCTATTCGCAATTTGCAAAAATAGGTGTCGATGGCCGGACTTATTATACTTTTGATGATAATCATAAACTGGCATTGCGCGTTTTTGCAGGAGCTGCGCGCTCGTATGGAAATTCTGCTTCATTACCTTACACAAAACAATTTTTCAGCGGTGGACCCAATAGTATCCGTGCTTTTCAGATTAATTCGCTTGGTCCGGGAACTTACCTCCAGGAAGTTGGAAATATTGGTTTTCTACAAACCGGTGGCGATATAAAGCTCGAAACCAATGCCGAATATCGTTTCGGAATTTACAGTTTTTTGAAGGGTGCATTATTTGTGGATGCCGGAAATGTTTGGCTTCAAAAATCGAATCCATCAGGCATTGGAACGCCCTTTTCATTTTCTACATTTACGAATGAACTGGCAGTTGGAGCCGGAGTTGGATTGCGTCTCGATGTGTCTTTCTTCGTTTTACGTTTCGATTTGGCCATGCCTTTACGAAAACCATGGCTTCCGGATAATAGCCGTTGGGTAATAAATCAGATTGATCTGAAAAGTTCTATCTGGCGAAAGGAAAACCTGATTTTGAATATTGCGATTGGATATCCGTTTTAGTTGATAGTTGGTAGTTTGAAGAACTAATTGAAGGCGAAAATTGTAAATTGTAAATATGTAAATTGTAAATCAATATTAATTTGTTGTTGAAGTTTGAAGTGTTCAATTGTAAATTGTTCCCGAAACTTCGGGATATGTAAATTGTAAATCAATATTAATTTGTTGTTGAGGTTTGAAGTGCTCAATTGTAAATTGTTCCCGAAACTTCGGGATATGTAAATTGTAAATCAATATTAATGTGTGATTTATACAATAAAAACCTGAAGTTATGTAACAAATGTAACGCTTAATTCAGGCAACTTTGCAGTATTATTAATTGCTAAAATTAAGTCAAATGAACAAGTCAAATTTCGTTCTTTTCATCGCTGCACTGACACTCAGTGTGTCATTTACCGCGTGCGGACCAAGTAAAAAACTCGTCGCTTCGCAAAACAGAGTCGGCATGTTGGAAATGGACAGTAGCAGAACACACAATTTATTGAATGAATGTGATATCAAAGTAACCAATTTACTTGGTGTACAAAAATCATTGGAAAATCAAAATGCATCTATTGCAGGAGATTTAAAAGCGCTTTCTTCATCTTCGAAAATGACTATTGCCGAACAAACAAAAAGAATGAAAACACTTCAGGATATGCTTCAAAATCAGCGTGATGTGATGAGTAAACTGAAAAGTTCAATTTCCGATGCGTTGATGAAATATAAAACCGACGAACTTTATATTTACATTAAAGACGGTAATGTTTATGTTTCACTTCAGGAAAAATTGTTGTTCAAATCGGGTAGCGATGTGGTTGATCCAAAAGGAAAAGAAGCGCTGAAAACCCTTGCTCAGGTACTTAATAGCACCAAAGATATTACGGTGGTTATTGAAGGTCACACCGACAATGTACCCATTAAAACTGCAAAATATCAGGACAATTGGGATTTGAGTACTGCCAGAGCCACATCGATTGTTCGTATTCTCACCAAAGAGTATGGTTTTGATTCTAACCTGATTACCGCTTCTGGTAAAGGTCAGTTTAAACCTGTAAAAGCCAATGATACAGCCGAAGGTCGTGCGGCCAACCGCAGAACTGAAGTTATTTTATCGCCCGACTTGAAAGAACTTTATAAATTGTTGGAGTAAAATTCAATAATATAACATGAGCCGGAAAAAATCATGAAAAGCGTCCGGATTTTATCTGGTTATAATATTAATAATCAATCATTTAAATATAAATATAATGAAAAATAAAAAACAACTCGGTATTTGCATGGATCATTCTTCGGCATTGATAATGGAATTGATCAATAATTTGATCATTTCAACCGAATCTGAATATGAATCAATGACAAAGATTGAGAATGAAGCTAATAACGAAAATGGGCGTGATGATCACCAGGCTCAAACAAATTATTATAAAAAAATATCCGACATCATCAGAAATTATGATGAGGTTTTGTTGTTTGGCCCTGCCGAAGCCAAAAATGTATTATACAACCTGATAAAAGAGGATCATAATTTTGAAAATATCAAAATTGAGATTAGAACTACCGATAAAATGACTGAAAACCAGATTTTTGCTTTTGTAAAGGATTACTTCAACGAAGCCTAATGGTTTAATTAATTTTTTTTCTCAACAATTTAAATAATAAATTTATGAAAATAACAGGATATGTAGTCATGTTAATCGGTTTGGGATTAACCATTTTTACAACGATAACGTTTTTTACCCGCGAAAAAGTAGTTGATCTTGGTGTGGTTGAAATTACTAAAAATCAACCACATAACCTCAATTGGTCACCATTTGTTGGAATCGCAGTATTGGTAATTGGTGCATTCCTGATAATTCTAACCCGCAAGAAATCATAAACGATTAGTTATGAGCTTGAAATAAAATTTAAACGTATTCCAACTTTAATTACGAACTAGTTATTACATTTTGTTTTATTATATCGATTTTTTGTATATCCTTCACCTTGATTGTATCCCTCTCATTAGCTCTTTCTCCCGCTTTTACTTACTCCTGAAAAAAGTTGGTAATAAGGAAAAAAAGTTTTTGAGAGGGATTTTACTTTCGATTAGTATGTAAATTGTTACGAATTTTCTAATTAAACTAAATTCACATACCCTGATGTATTGATTTATAAAATATTTTTATCAGAACAAACCAAATTGTAAAAATGAATGTTTAATTTTGACGAATTAAATTTTCGGTATTTACAATGAACAACAACAAATATATAATTTTCGATTTCGATGGAACAATAGCCAATTCAATAGAGTTGGCTTTAAATATTTACAACCGAATTGCACCCGACTATAAATGCAAACCGATTCACGAGGAATTTCGCGATTTGTTAAGCTCAAAAAATCCAAAGCAATATTTTAAAGAATACGGAATAACTACTTTGAAATTGTTTCTTCTGGTGTTTCGAATCAGAAAAGAATTAGGCAAACATGTGGCTGATATTAAGCCGGTTAATAATATTGTACAAACAATTTACGAACTAAAAGTTGCCGGATACAAGCTCGGAATAATCACCTCAAATTCAAGCAAGAATGTTCGTAAATTTTTAGAAAACAACAATTTATCGGATGTTTTCGATTTTGTGCACAGTGCCAGTAATCTTTTTGGTAAAGACAAAGTATTCAGGCGTTTATTTAAACGTAACGATATTTCAGTTGAAAATTCTCTTTACATTGGCGACGAAACCCGCGATATTGAAGCATCTAAAAAGTCAGGCATTCCTGTCATTGCAGTCAGTTGGGGATTAACCAGGAGACAAATTCTGGAGACTTTACATCCCGATCAAATTGCCGGTGAACCAAAAGAATTAATGGCATGTGTGCAGAATATTTTCAACAATCGCGCCCAAAATAATTCATAAATAATGGAAAACAAGAAGTTTTATAGCGCCCGCGAAGAAAAGGCAAATTACCTTACTCATGCCTTTGGAGCAGGCATGGCCATAGTAGGTATCGTTTTGTTATTGCGCCGAGCCATTGCCGCTGACAACGATTGGGCCATGGTGGCATATTCCATTTTCGGTTTCGGAATGTTGGCATGTATGTTATCTTCAACCATTTATCATTATGTGCAAGAGCCGGTACTGAAAGCCAAATTGCGACACTTCGATCATGCCAATATTTATGTGCTTATCGCATCCAGTTATTCACCTTTTACATTGATTCTTTTACGAAATGAAGGTTTTTGGGGTAGGGGACTTTTTATCCTGATTTGGCTGATTGCATTGGTTGGCATTGGATTTAATTTCCGAACAATCAAGGCCAACAGTCATCTCAAAACCGCTTCGTATGTGATGATGGGTTTATGTGCATTCATTGCTCTCAAGCCATTTATCGAAGCAGCAACTGCTCAACATTGCCTTAACAGCCTGTATTGGTTGGGAATCGGCGGTGTATTTTATATCGTGGGATCTTTTTTCTATGCGCTTGCCAAACGGGAATTCGTTCATTCCATTTTCCATATATTTGTTCTTTTGGGATTAGCTTCTCATATTTATGCAGCTTATCTTATTCCGGTTTAGGTAAACGTTTCTACACATTTGAGCAACGTAATTAATATAGAAATTGATCACTATTTTTGAATGAAGTATTCATTATATTATTTTAAAAAAATGAAAAAAATCACCCTTTTAATTGCTTTGTTTTTCATTGGATTGATAATATCAGGCATTCATCCACATGATTATTTCACCTGGATTCTTGAAGTTTTTCCAGCTATTATTGGCTTTTTAGTGTTATTATTTACCTATAAAAAGTTTAAGTTTTCTGATTTTACTTATATTTTTATTCTGATACATTGTTATATTTTGTTTATTGGAGGCCATTACACCTATGCAGAAGTTCCTCTGTTTGAATGGATTAAAGAAGTATTTCATCAAAGCCGCAATAACTACGATAAAGTAGGTCATTTTATGCAGGGTTTTATTCCGGCCATGATTGTACGTGAAATGTTTATCAGGCTCGAAATTGTTAAACACGGAAAATGGTTGACTTTTTTAATCGTTTGCGTTTGTATTAGTATCAGTGTTTTCTACGAATTTATCGAATGGTTTGTTGCTGTTGTATCCGGTCAATCGGCCGAATCATTTTTAGGAACTCAGGGTTATGTTTGGGATACGCAATCGGATATGCTTTATGCATTGATTGGTGCAGTTTGCATGATTTTATTTATGTCCGGAATTCAGGATAAACAATTGAATAAATTGAGCAATAAAGAAAAAACAACTTAAAGCTTTAATTAATTCAACCGGAAAATTTAAATATTATTTTTAAAAAAAATAAATTGGGCAAGTTTTAAATTAAGTATGTAATTTACGATGCTTTTAATACGAGAAAATTCAACGCTCTCTATCTGATATCAGGACTTATCGTCAATATTTTTTTAACAGTGAATGCTTGTAAAATTTTGATATTCAAAAAAAAAAATCTTACTTTGTGTGCATAATTTTGTTCAATATAAATTTAGTTAAAATTGGCAACTAATTGAAGTAGTTAACTGATTTTTTTGAAATTTGGAATCGATATTAAAAATTTTTGAAATAAGTTCATTAATGTCCCATTAAAATCTAAAAAAGTTCTTTGAAATATTTGAAATTTAGTTAGATAGGTAATTTTTTTAATTAAACGGATTTCAATTTGAATTTTTGTATTTTTGCGGTATTAACAAATATTCACAAATGCATAAAGACAAATACGTTTTCGCACAATTAGCCTCTTTTCTGGATAGAAACAAGTTCAATTACATCGTCCGTAAATATGATGGTGATAAATACGTGAAGCATTTTACTTGTTGGAATCAACTTTTAGCTCTGATGTTCGGTCAACTGTCAAATCGTGAAAGTCTCAGAGATTTAATTGTCGCTCTAGATGCTCACCACTCCAAATGTTATCATTTAGGAATGGGCAAAAATATTTCGAAGTCATCTTTGGCAAGAGCCAATCAGGATAGAGATTATCATATCTTTGAAGACTATGCATATTTTTTGGTAAATGAAGCCCGCGAGAAACGAGTCTCTGACATCTTCAAACTAGGAGGCAATGTCTATGCTTTTGATTCTACCACGATTGATTTATGCCTTTCAGTATTCTGGTGGGCTAAGTTTCGTAAGAAGAAAGGCGGAATAAAAGTACATACATTGTATGATATAGAAACCCAAATTCCTGCATTCTTTCATGTAACTGAAGCATCTGTACATGACTCTACGGCAATGAAAGAAATTCCTTATGAATCAGGTTCATATTACATATTTGACCGAGCATACAATCACTTCAAAATGTTGTATAAGATTCATCAGATAAGCGCTTTCTTCGTGGTAAGAGCCAAAAAGAATCTTCAATACCAGATCATAAAATGGAAACGAAGATTGCCTAAGAACGTACTTTCAGATGTGACGATTGAATTGACAGGGTTTTACCCCAAACAATACTACCCGGAACATCTTAGATTAGTCAAATATTGGGATAACGAACAAAAGCGCGAACTTGTGTTCGTAACCAATGCCATTCACATTTCTGCGCTTCAGGTTGCCGAACTTTATAAAAATCGCTGGCAAGTGGAGCTTTTTTTCAAATGGTTAAAGCAACATCTGAAAATCAAAAAGTTCTGGGGCACTACTGAAAATGCAGTTCGGATTCAAATTTATGCTGCAATGTGTACTTATTGCTTAGTAGCAATCGTTCAAAAAGACATGCAACTTGATAGAAGCACCTATGAAATTTTGCAGATATTGAGCATTTCATTAACTGACAAAACTCAACTTCGAGAACTATTCGATAAAACTAAATTTCAAAATGTCAAAGAACGTTTTAGGCTTAATGAGCCAAATTTATTTAATTTTTAATTCGTCCCAAATTTTAATGGGACACTAGTGATATTTGATTTAAAATCACTATTGTCCGGTAATCATTTTATATGTAGTTGTAGAAAGAGATTTCTCACTTCGTTCGAAATGACAATCAGTACTTTATATTCTTTGGAGGGGGTTGGTTGGCGGCCAAGCCGCCAACCAACCCCCTCCAAAATAAAACGATGTAATGATTTGTCATTCAGAGCGAAGCGATTCCGATAGCTAT
>JAKLIM010000210.1 GCA_022709605.1 Bacteroidota bacterium
GGTCTGACGGTTGTATCGCGAAAAACCTCCGCCTTGTGGATTGATCCACAACGAATGATTCACATCTTCCAAAACCATAAAATTAGGCAAAACTGAAATCCGGCTAACTTCATCGGCTCTGGGCTTGAAAAATTTCAACGAATTATCACTCAATCGGTACCTGAAAACTCCGGTTTGTTCGGCTTCTAACCAGGCCACTTTATACGCATCTACTTTTATTGAAATAAAATTATTGGTCAGTAATAATGCAGAATTTAACTTATTGAAATTGATAAGTTTTGAATTTTTTAAATTGTAAATAAAAAATCCGGCTTTGTCGGTGGTTATAATCAGGTTCTCTTTATCAATGGCATCGATGTCCGTAATTTTTGTTTTGCTATTTAAATACAGTTCTTTAAAGTCATTGCTCACGTTCGAATACATCCAAACATTTCCATTATCATCGCCCAAACATAAGAAATCTTTTGTTTCGAAAACAGAAATAAAGGCATTGGATGCTTCTTTTCCGTTCGGTTGATAGGTTTTAATCAGATTTGATTGAGAGTTAATGCTTTGTAAACCTTTATCAGTTCCAATCCAGATATTTTTTTTCGAATCTTCAAAAATAAAATGAATGGTATTGTCCAAAATCTGGTTTTGCGAAAAAGTTGAATATTCAATGACCTGAACTTCGGAGCTTTTGGCATTGGTAATGACCCTGATAGCTCCAATATCGTTTGTGGCTATCCATAATTCGCCGGTCGAAGATTCAAAAAAACGCTTTTCGCGTTCTACGTTGTAAATAAAACGATTGGTAGAAAAAGGAAGACTGTAGAATTGTTCAGTTTTGGGATCGAAACGGTGGAATTTTCCATCGTAAGTCTGAAACCATATATAACCAAATTTGTCTTCGTGAATATAATCAATGCGATTGTTAGAGATATTACTGTGATCGCCCGGCCGTGATTTATAAATCGTAAATTTATACCCGTCGAATTTATTCAATCCATCCCAGGTTCCAAACCACATAAAACCTTTGCGGTCCTGCATAATGGCCATCACCGTATTTTGTGAAAGTCCGTTCTCGACCGAATAATGTTTAAAAACAACATTCTCTTCGGCTGATAAAGTATTAATTATCAGAACAATAAAGACAATAAGGAAAAATATGTGTTTTTTCATTGATTCAACAATTAGAAATTTACAGGGTAAAATTACTACTTAATATCTCAATATCAATTATGTAAAATGCAAACAGTAAAATTTAATCGTATGGAATGGTTAACACGAACTTGAGGAATTGGAATTTGTACTTATTTTTCAGTAGGGAATAAAATGCTAAAAAATAAAAAGTACAAAAATAAAAAAAAACCGGATTTATTATTGCAAACAAATCCGGTTTTACTAAAATACTGATTATAAAGTAACTCCGGTTTTGAAAATGGCAATTTCCCGGTAGTTTTTCTTTTCGTTATTTAACAGTTCGCCACCGGCTACTTTGATTATGTAGTCGATGAATCGTTCTTTGACCTGCTCCATCGACTCATTTTCAACGATTGTACCGGCATTAAAATCGATCCACGTTCCTTTTCGTTCGAAAAGTGGTGTGTTGGTCGAAATTTTCATGGTGGGTACAAAACTTCCGAATGGCGTACCGCGTCCGGTTGTAAATAATACGATATGGCAACCGCTGGCTCCAAGGGCTGTGGCTGCTACAAGGTCATTTCCCGGGGCGCTCAACAAATTCAAACCTTTGGTTTTGATGCGCTCGCCATACATCAACACATCTTTCACCAACGCTTTTCCACATTTTTGAGTACACCCCAACGATTTTTCTTCCAATGTCGAGATTCCACCGGCTTTGTTTCCCGGCGAAGGATTTTCGTAAATGGGTTGATTGTTTTTGGCGAAATATTCTTTGAAATCGTTGATCAATAATACCGTTCTGTCGAACATGTTTTTGTTTACGCAGCGGTTCATCAAAATGGTTTCAGCACCAAACATTTCAGGCACTTCAGTCAATACGGTACTTCCGCCCTGAGCAATCAGAAAATCGGAGAAAATGCCCAACAATGGATTGGCTGTAATGCCCGATAAACCGTCAGAACCACCACATTTCAGTCCGATTTTAAGTTCCGAAAGTGGCACATCTTCGCGCACATCCATGGATACTACATCGTAAATTTCGCGCAATAAAGTCAAACCTTCTTCATATTCATCGTCCACTTTTTGGGTTTCCATAAATTTGATTCGACTTTCGTCAAAATCTCCCAGTATTTCGCGGAAAGCTTTTACCTGATTGTTTTCGCAGCCCAGTCCAACAATTAGTACGCCACCTGCATTTGGATGTAATACCATATCGCGCAGTACTTTGCGGGTATTTTCATGATCGTCGCCCAATTGCGAACAGCCATAATTATGTGGGTAAGCTACGATCGCGTCAACGCCTTTTCCTTGTGTTTCCATGCGCAGCTTTTCGGCTAACGAATTGATAGTTCCGTTGACACAACCAACCGTCGGAATCAACCAGATTTCGTTCCTCACTCCCACTTCACCATTGGCACGTTTGTAACCTTTGAATGTCAGGTTGCGATTCGGAATATCCAGACTTATATCTTTGGGTTGATATTCGTAGTCAAGTAAACCTTCGAGATTGGTTTTAATTGTAGTTTCGTTAACCCAGTCGCCTTGTTTGATGGCAACGCGCGCATGACCGATGGCATAACCATATTTTATAATGTTTTCCTTTTCGGCTACATCCGTTAGCGCAAACTTATGACCCATAGGTATTTCGGCATTGATTGTTATTTCAACACCATCCACAACTACTTTTTCGCCGGTTTGTAAAGCTACAAGTGCCACAGCTACGTTATCGGTCGGATTTATTTTTAAATATTTCATTCAGTTATTTACAATTTACACATTTACTATTTACCATTTTTAGGACCTAAAGCTTTAAAAAAATCTTCAAATTTTCAAATTTTCAAATTTTCAAATCTTTAAATTTACTCCAAAATCTGTGGTAGTTCAAAGTCAACTTTAACCGACAAACTGAATCTTTTCGAAACAATTGATCGGATAGCTTCTTTCATACCAAATTCCTGAATAAGTCTCAGGTAGAATGTTAACTTCTCAGTCAATCCCGGAATATTATTCAAATTTTCATCCCAAATAAACTCTGCAGCAAGAACTCCTTTTGCAACCATTTCTACATCATTCAAACTCCAGAGTATTTTCACTAAATCTACAATTGCTTTATCGTCGTTTGGTACAATATCGGTATTGCCGCGTTTTCCGCCTTTGTAATATGTAATAATGGCTGCCAGTCCCAATACAATTCCCGAAGGAAGTTCACCTTTTCTATCGAGGTATTTTTTCAGTCCGGGTAAATCACGGGTTTTAAATTTCGGGAATGAATTCAGCATAATGCTTGTCAACAAATGGTGTACAAAGGGGTTATTGAAACGTTCCACCACATCGTCGGCAAATTTTTTGAGCTCCGATTTTGGAAGATCAAGCGTTTCAATTAATTCTTTATACATAATCATGTAAACGAATTTCGACATCACTTCATCTCTCAAACATTCTTTTACAATATTCAAACCTGCCAAATAGCCTACAGGCGCCAAAACAGTGTGAGGACCATTCAACAAGGTAACTTTACGCTCGTGGTAAGGTTTTTCATCCGGAACAAAAAGCACATTCAGACCAGCTTTATCGGCCGGAAATTCTTTCGCTACACTTTTGGGTGCTTCAATAACGAACAAGTGGAAAATTTCAGCTTGCACTACTAATTTGTCGTCGAACTGAATTTTTTCAAGAATTTCGTTGATAGTTGCACGTGGATATCCCGGTACAATACGGTCCACTAATGTAGAATAAACGCCGCAAGCAGAATCGAACCATTTTTGGAAATCTTCGCCCAGGTTCCATAATTCAATGTATTGATGAATTGTTTTTTTCAATTCGGTTCCGTTATGGAAAATAAGTTCGCAAGGGAAAATTAGCAAACCTTTGTCGGCAGCACCGTTGAAAGTTTTGAATCGGTGGAAAAGCAACTGTGTCAGTTTTCCGGGATATGAACTTGCGGGTGCATCGTCTAATTTACATTCAGGATCAAATGCAATACCGGCTTCGGTCGTATTCGACACCACAAAACGCATCTCAGGTTGCTCGGCCAAACTCATATAAGCTTCAAAATCGGTGTATGGATTCATTGAACGACTGATAACATCAATCAACTCCAGACTATTTACAGTTTTCCCTTTGTCAAGTCCCTGCAAATTAACATGATACAATCCATCCTGTTCGTTAAGCATATCAATCATTCCGCTTGGTAAAGGTTGAACTACCACCACACTCGAATTGAAATTTGCTTTTTGATTCATGTTACACACCATCCAATCAATAAATGCGCGAAGAAAATTTCCTTCACCAAATTGAATAATGCGCTCGGGATAAGAACTTGTAATGTTTGCTGATTTTCTGTTTAACCTTTCCATAAAAAACTAATTTTTAAATTTTAAATTATAATTTGAAAAATACTTGTTAACCTATTAATTTACAACCGAAAAACATGAAATAAACTTTTACCTTAGAATTGTCGTGTTCGCACACAGAAGAATTTCGTTACAAAGATATTTCAAATTAATGGTATATACAAATTAAACCCTGTGTTCGCACACGGTACAAATTCTATAATCACATAAAATTCAACTATATATCTCAGATTCTGCCATTTGTATTACGAATATTTAAAACTAAAAAATCAGTTTTTACATAAGAAAAATCAAAAAATACAAGGGATTGGTAGTTGGTGTAAAATAAAATTCTGAATTAATTCATTTAAAACAAAAGTATTCTTTATGTTTGCAAATGATTCAATTATGGAAGTAATTTTGAAGCAAAATACAATTGCTTTTAAAAATAAAACTAAACATTAAATATCGTAATTATGGGAATATCAATTCATTATTCCGGCCGAATAGCCGACAAGCGGAAACTTCCGCAGTTAATAGAAGAAGTTCAGGAAATTGCCACTGTTCATGGTTGGAAATATCATGTGTATGAACCTGCGTTTCCATTATTAACTGATACCGAAATAATTAGCAACGACCTTAGTTCTGACAGATTTCACGATGGTAATTTATATGGTATTGATTTTACCCCCGAAGGAAGTGAACCGGTGGCCGTTTGCTTTCTGAATAACTGTCGAATGAGTAGCATTATGCAACTGGCCTGCTGGGGACATTTCGTAAAAGAGAGTATCATTACTTCAGAAACCGAAGAGTGGAATGCAAACGGAGAACATAAAAGTTACACCGAAGAGTTGAGATTAGATCAGAGCGAATACAACCGCATGTTGTGTATGTGTTCTACCAAAACACAGTTTGCCGGACCGCAAGCCCACGAATTGATCATTGGCTTTTTGCGCTATATTTCGAACACATACCTGACTGATTTTAAGCTTACAGACGAAGCTCAGTTTTGGGAAACAGGCGACACCACCCTTTTGCAAAAATCTTTTGACAGAAACGGCTTTTTGATAAACAGTTTCAAGGTAGGATTAAAATCCGAAAACCGCCTACCGGGTGAAAAAACTGAAGATTTTATCAAAAGGATTGCAAAAGGCATCCGCACG
Organism: Bacteroidota bacterium; assembly: GCA_022709605.1. Lineage (GTDB taxonomy): Bacteria > Bacteroidota > Bacteroidia > Bacteroidales > Paludibacteraceae > Paludibacter. Next base: position 5,621 of record JAKLIM010000210.1, read on the forward strand.
AAAGATGGGGAAGAGTAGTTGGTGGTTGGTAGGTAATTGGCAAGCAATCAGCGTAGAGAAATAAGAAAAAAACAATTGGAAAGTAGCCCTTCAGTTTAATCCTACGGCAGTATATGCCAACATAACGGGGCACAATACCTTGCAAGAATAGAAACAAAAAATAGAGTTGTAAAAATAAGAAGGTGAAAACCTCCTTATTTTTACATACACTTTTAATATGCTGATACATTGTGATATACAGTGTATAAATAAGAATGAGAGCCTAACAGTCATCTAAAACTTGTTATGTTTGGATAAAAAAAATGATGTTTGCAAAGCAAATAAAAAGAAATTGAAAGAAAAGATTTTTTGTCGTAAATTTCGCATATATTTGCGACAAAAAAAGGTTTTTATAGAATAATATACACCAAGATAACTGATATGTACTTGGACTAAAATGTCAGTAATGTACAAACTTAGAAAGTGGTTTAATACGAATTGTGTGTAGTTAGTAAAATGATTTGCAAATGAATTCCATCGCATTTATCGATACCGAAATAGATCCCAAAAGCAGTAAGATTCTTGACATGGGGAGTGTTAAGTGTGATGGAACTTCATTCCACAAAAGTTCGGTAGCTGAGTTTGTTGAATTTCTTAACGGAACGGAATTCTTATGCGGACACAATATACTTAACCACGATATAAAATACATTGGGAAAGCACTTTATGACTCAGGAATAAATACAGCAAATATCATTGATACTTTGCACCTCTCCCCTCTCCTCTTCCCAACAAAACCGTATCATGCACTATTAAAGGACGATAAACTTCAATCGGATGAATTGAACAATCCGTTGAATGATGCCATCAAAGCACGGGATTTATTTTACGACGAAATTGCCGCTTTTAAACATGCTGAAGAAAATCTTCAACAAATATTCTATCTGTTACTGAATGACAAAAAAGAATTTCACTCCTTTTTTCGTTTTATTTCTTATAAAAGTTCAAGTGTTGACACTGAAAAACTGATTCACCAGCAATTTGAAAATGAGATTTGCGAGCATGTTGACCTACTGAAA
>JAKLIM010000211.1 GCA_022709605.1 Bacteroidota bacterium
ACAGCTTGTTGCAGCGCGCGAGCCTTATTATGTCCATTGACGATGATTAAAACCTCTTTGGCATCCATTACTGTGCCGACACCTACTGTTAAGGCTAATTTTGGAACAAGATTCGTATCGTTTTCAAAAAAACGGGCATTGGCAATAATCGTATCCTGTGTAAGGGTTTTTATGCGGGTGCGCGATTGTAATGAAGAGCCGGGTTCGTTGAACGCAATATGTCCGTCGGCACCAATTCCACCTAAAAACAGATGAATTCCGCCAACCGCTTTCATTTTTTGTTCGTACGATGCACATTCAGCGTCTAAATCCGGTGCATTTCCATTTAAAATATTCACATTTCCAGCCTGAACATCAATGTGTTGAAAAAAGTTATCCCACATAAAGCTGTAATAACTTTGTGGATGCTCCTTAGGAATACCCACGTATTCGTCCATATTGAAAGTAATCACATGCTTAAAAGTGACCAATCCTTGTTTATGAAGTTCGATCAATTGTTTGTAAACACCTAAAGGCGTGGAACCTGTGGGCAAGCCAAGCACAAAAGGACGTTCGTCGGTTGGTGCAAATTCACTGATTTTAGTAGCAATGTATTTTGCCGACCAAACTGAAATTCCTGAATAATCAGGTTGTATTATTAATCGCATAAAATGTTTTTTAGTTTAAATAAAGAATTACCAAATTATTGTTGATTTTAGGAATCCAATAATTTCATAATTTGTTGATATTCAGTTTTAAAAGTCGAACTGAAAATCAAATGTTTTGTTTTTTGTTTTATTTAATCCCGGGTTTCGCTTTACTTACCCGTGGTTATGAAAATTTAGCCTATCGGAGCAAAAGACATATTTTATTATATTTCAATGATTTAAATTCTTATTTTATCATAAAAATAAACAGATCTTTATCAACTCTTAATTGATTGGTTTTGCTTCGGTTTGATGCTGATCAAAAACAAGGACTTCATTTTCACCGGTTTTCAGCCAGCAAGCCGGGCAATATAAACGGGTTTGTGGTCCAATGTTCCAGTATCGACCCAAATTGTGCCCGTTCACCCAAACAATTCCTTTTTGGTAATTGCTCATATCGATGTAAGTGTCGGCAACATCTTGCAAGGTGAATTTACCATTGAAAAACAAACCTTGCTTTTCCGATGCTTTTTCAGTTGATTTCAGTGAAGTTATATATTGCTCATTCATAGGAAGTTTATACATTTCCCAATTCATTAATGTCATGCCATTGAGCGTAACTCTGTCGGTAATACCTTTGCGATCGATCATTTCCTGCGCAAAATTGATGTGTCCCATGCCTTCAACCAAAATTTCTAACACCGGATTTTTTACGTCCGAAGCGGGCAGTTTAATAGTAGAAATACCTTCTCTGCGATCCAATTTTCCAATGTATTTTCCATTCAAAAATACTGTTGCATAATCATGAATTTCAGTCACTTTAAGATTACCGCTTTTATGACCTATCAAGGTAGTTTTGTAAAGCATAAAACCCTGATTCTGGTCATTGGCTTCGAAAGTTGTAGGCTGCACTGCATGTATGGCAACCGGTAAATTATTCCAGACCGAAGAAAAGATCTGCATTTGAATGTTCGGAAGTTCCACTGTTTTAATGGGTTGCGGGATGGCAGGCAATTTTACTTTTTTGGGTAAATACGATCCGATTAATTTGCGAAGCGCATAATACTTTGGTGTTGCCTGACCCTGCTCATTGATCGGTGCATCGTAATCGTAGCTTGTCAAATCGGGTTCGTACCCTTTGCCACCTGAATTTGCACCGGCTGTAAAACCAAAATTTGTACCGCCATGAATCACATAAAAATTGATCGATTTTCTGTTATCCATCAGGAATTTTACCTCTTTCAATAAAGATGTGGTGTCCGTTTTGGCCCACTGTTCGCCCCAATGGGTCAACCATCCCGGATAAGTTTCGCCACTAAATGTCGGTACATCCGGAGCCATTTTGGAAGCAACATCAAAGCAACCCTGATCGGAACCAGAATCGAGACCAACTGCACAACCCGGCAAAGTCCCGGCTTCGAGCATGTACGGAGTGGGTCCATCGCTGGTGTAAAATGGAATATTTATGCCGTAATTTTTCCATATTTGGGCTAATGTTTGCATATAAATACGGTCGTTGCCATAACTACCGTATTCATTTTCGACCTGTAACATTAATATTGGTCCGCCGTTCGTTATTTGCAAAGGTTTTGCTATGTCAGCAATTTCTTTTATGTAACGATCTGCAGCTTTCATATAGCGCGGATCCATGCAGCGAATTTTAATGTCCGGTATTTTGAGCAAATACGAAGGCAATCCACCGAAATCCCATTCGGCGCAAACGTACGGTCCGGGACGCAAAATGAACCACATTCCTTCGTCCTGAACCAACTTTATAAAACCGGCTAAATCTCTGTTCCAGGTTTTGAAATCAAATTTACCTTCTTCAACTTCGTGATAATTCCAAAAAACATAGGTAGCTATGGTATTGCAGCCCATTGCTTTAGCCATTTGAATGCGTTGTTTCCAATATTCTTTCGGGATTCGGGCAAAATGCATTTCACCTGAAATAATCTGAAAGGGCTTTCCATCGAGTAAAAATTCAGTTTTCGACAATTCGAACGTATGGGTTTTTACTGATTTACCTTGAACAAAAGCAATGTTTAAGCTGAATAAAAAAAGTATTAGCAATGTTTTTTTCATTATCATTTAATTTATTTTTTTCTGATTTTAAAACCAATTGTGCCAAAATAAAGAATAAATAAATAGGCAGGAATAAAGATCCAGTATGCACTTTTATAATCAGCCGTTGAAGCAACTTCTGTAGTTTTGAAAAAATCGATTAAAAAACCGAATATCAACGGAATAACTGCTCCACCAACTATACCCATAACCAAAAGAGAAGCACCGGTTTTGGTGAATTTTCCCAAATCGGCAATGGCCAATGGCCAAATGGCACCCCACATAATTGAATTGGCAAAACCGATGGCTATTAAACTATAAATTGCCCATTCGCCTTCGATAAAAATAACGCAAAGGGAAGCGATCAGACCAATCATAGTAAACAGTCGAAGTGCATTGGTTTGCGAAATGACTTTTGGAATCATGGTTGCACCAAAAATATAACCAACGAACATGCCGATAGGTACATATTTTGCATAACCTTCGGGATTTGCCATGTTCTCGCCAAATATTGATTTTGCAAAACCAATGATGGAAGCCATAGGCAAAGTTTCGACTCCAACATAGAAAAACAACGCTAAAACACCCAACAGTAAATGTGGCATTTGGAAAATACTTGTTTTTCCGGCAGCATAAGAAGATGCAACAGAAGCATCCGATTCATCTTCGCCTGCTGCTTTCACTTCGGGAAGAGGAGCAAAGTACATAAATACGCTCAATGCCACCAAAATACCGGTTACAATGTAAAATGGAAACGAAACCTGATCTAACTGAACATTTTTCAAATCGAGAAATAATCCCAGAAAAACGGGACCCATCCACCAGGCCAATTTATTCATAATTCCCATCAACGACATGCGCATGGCTGCACTGTCCATGGGGCCAACTATGGTAACATACGGATTTACAGCAGCTTGTAGCAAAGTATTTCCAACGCCTCCGATAAATAAGGCAAGTAAGAAAATCGGGTAACTTGCTAAATTGGCCGAAGGAACAAATAAAACCATGCCGACTGCCATTATCAGTAACGAATAAACGATACTTATTTTGTAGCCAACTTTCTTGATGACCCAACCTGCCGGTGAACCAAAAACAACAAATGCTGAGAAAATGGCTGCGGTTACCAAATACGATTGCGTAACGGTAAGATGCAAGGCATCTTTCAGAAACGGGGTTAAAAATCCACTGATTCCGACGCCGAAACCAATGACGAAAAATAAAATTCCTACAATAAGAAGCGGAATTACCAAAGTATTTCCTTTTGATGTTATTTTATTGGTTGACATATATTTAACGATTTAATTTTATTTTGCAAAAGTGAGCTTATCCAATTTATTCCAGCCACCACGTGTAAAGTCAGGAATTGAAACCGGCAGTGAGTTCTCATTTAATGATTTTTCCGACAAAGGAATTACGCAACACCACTCTGCTAAATCATACACATCCATATCAAGTGGCAATCCTTTTTGAAGGCAATAAATCAGGCGATAATCCATAATAAAGTCCATTCCACCATGTCCACCCACTTTTTTGGCTTGTTCGGCAATGTTGGCAGCAATCGGATGTATATACTTTTTCATCAGTTCTTTTCTAACCGAATCGGGTACAAAACTGTGCGCATTAAGATTTTCGAAATGTGCAGATTCATTTTTTCCGAACACCGATTGATCCAACGCATAACCTTCGACCGGATATTTATTGGCAAAGCCTTTGGTGCCGGTAATCTGATACATACGGCTGTAAGGACGAGGCGATGTGATATTATGCTCGATAAGAATTGATTTTTGTTTTTCGGTATAAATCATGGTCATGGTATGATCGCCATTCTTAAAATCTGTCACAACTTCTCCTGTTTTTTCTTTGATAAATGCCGGATTACCAATTGGTTTTGTATCCATCGATACCAAATATTTAAGTCGGTCGCCACGGTGAATATTCATTGCCTGACAAACCGGTCCTAAACCGTGTGTAGGATAAACATCGCCACGATGCGTGCGGTTATAATCCATGCGCCAATTGTTCCAGTATGTTTCCCAATAAGGTTGTAACCCGTGAATATAAGCGCCTTCGCCGTGAACAACTTCACCCAACAAACCTTGTTGAATCATGTTAAGCGTGGTAAGTTCAAAAAAATCGTACACACAGTTTTCGAGTTGCATGCAATGTTTGCGGGTTTGTTCCGACGTATTGATCAATGCCCAAATTTCATCCATAGTCATTGCTGACGGAACTTCGATAGCAACATGTTTGCCGTCTTTCATGGCTTGCACTCCAATCATAGCGTGACTTTTCCAATCGGTTGCCACGTAAATAAGATCCACATTGGGTAATTTTGTAACTTTTCGCCACACGGAAGTATCTCCAAAAAATTCAAGTGCTTTTGGTCTTCCTGATTTCACCAACATATCATTCACAGCATTTGTATTCTTTTCAACCACATCACACAAAGCAACTATTTCGACGCCTGGAATATGTGTCATGCGATTTACTGCGCCCGGTCCGCGCATTCCTAATCCGATAAAGGCGACCCGAACGGTAGGAATCGGAGCACATGCAAGTTGCAATACGTCTTGTTGTCCGGCTGCACGTTTAGGCACCGAAGTTTCAATTCCCCCTTTTACTTTTTTATAAACCGTTTTGTTTTTTGCCGCATGAGCGGGAGTGAAAACTACTAAAAAAATGAGTAGTGATAAAATAATTTGTTTTTTCATTTTATTGTATTTTTATAATTGAGTTTGAATAAATTGCTGCATTTCAGGATAATTAGCTTCTATGCTTTGTAATAATTTGAATTGCGCTTTCGATCGTTGAAGATTGTGCAATGGACTGTTAATTTTATAGTATGTGTCACCATTTATATAATCGGCCAAAAACCGGCTTAACTGCATGTAAGTCAGCAATCGGGCACCAAAAGGCAACAATTCAATTTCAAGTGGAGTAAGAAAACGTTTAGCAGTTTCTAAATATCCTTTTGTATAAGATTTGAAAATTTCCATATTGAATGTAACTTGCTCCAAATTGGTATCATCTTCTTTTCCGGTGTTGCCTGCAGTGCGCATGAAATCGCCAAAATCGGACATAACAAAGCCCGTCATTGCTGTGTCTAAATCAATTACACACAATACTTTACCTTCTTCGTCGAAAAGCATATTATTTACTTTTGTGTCGCAATGGTTGATACGTTTTGGTAATTTACCTTCGCGGAAAAGTTGCTCGCACTGGCACATTTCTTCCGACCGTTTTTCAACTTCCATTACTAATTCCAATACTTCAGTCAGTCGGTTGGCAGCATTCAATTGAACTGCATCGCGAAACTGTTGCAAGCGAAATTCCATGTTGTGAAAATTCGGAATTGTTTCGCCCAAAGGCTCACCGGGCAAATCGGCTAGCATGGCCTGAAAATTTCCAAAAGCTTGTCCGGCATAATAAGCATACTCGGGCGTAACCGCTTCGAAAGTTTTAGAATCGGCAATTAAAATCATCATTCGCCAGTAGTTTTCCCCATCGAAATAGTACAATTTGCCATCCAAAGCAGGAATAAGTGTCAGCGTTTTACGATCGACATCTGATTCGCCAGCATCATTTAGTTTTTCGCGGATGTGGTCGGTAATGCGTTTAATATTACCCTGAAGCATTTCTACATTTTTGAAAATGTGATGATTAATTTTTTGCAAAACATATTCGGTCGAAAGGTCGTGTAATGTTACCCGAAATGTCGCATTTATCATTCCTTCGCCAAAAGGGATTATTTGAGATACTTCGCCCTCAATTTTAAAATTTGAAATTACTTTATGTAACTGATCCATATCGTTTTATTTTTTTACTTTTATTTCTAAATTTGAATTAATATCTGTTGATACAGAGGATGTTTTGATTGATAAAATGCCATTTTGAGTTTTGCTATCGAAAAACCAGCCCGTTGCAGATGCATCGAAAGCAGTTTTTGTTTTCATTTTTTTAATTTTCTGATGGTTGAAAATGATTTCTTT
>JAKLIM010000212.1 GCA_022709605.1 Bacteroidota bacterium
AAAATTCCTGTCCCGATTTTTTTCTTGTATGCATATTGCAAATGAACTCCCTGATTGGTAAATTGACCCACTTTATCGTTGTAAAAACTTACTCCTAAACCATGTAGCGATTTTTCAATGTTTAACGGTGAATTAATACAAAAGTTGGTTGTTTGGCCGCCATTTGGCATCCCAATCCAATGAAGTCTGTGCTGTCCCACTACATCAATCAATCCGCTTCCACCTACCGCCGCAGGGTTAAAAGCAGTGCTGTTTAGCATGTATTGACTAAATTGTGCATCAAATTGTGAAAACGCAGAACTTATGCAAACAATTGATAATAAAAATATAAGAACAACTTTCTTCATGGGTTTCTTCACTTTAATTATTCACAAACCATGAATTATCAAGCAATTTTTTGTTTGCGATATTATTAAAACTGAAAATCATATAAAAAATTGTTTTGGAAGCAATAATGTTTCGAAACTTATAAATAAAAAAAACTCATAATGATTTAAAATACAAGTCGATATAAGGCCGATTTTCTGCCGGCTACATTATTCTGTATTCGAAATACTTTTAAAAATTATCAAATGCTTTTAACCCCAAAGAAGTTTTTACAATCGAAAGTAAAAACTATTTTTGGTTAAAAAAGTTCTTTCAAAGATAATCAAAATTGTTGCGTAAATTTAAGAATAAATGATAGAAATGCCAAACAGAGCACGATATTAATGAAAAAATACTTTTTAAAGTGTTTTTTTAAGTCAAATCGTTCGAATCTTCATCCATTTTCTGATAAACAAAACGGAAAAAAGTTGATTGACCAAACCCTTTCAGAAGTACAACAATTGAAATACACTATTAAATAGTTTAAAACAAAAAACTGTTTAGTAAAATTTTCATTTTTACTAAACAGTTAAAATTTACTGCCTTACCTCAATCCATGGACCAAAGCAAGCGAAGTTCAAAGTTCTATTTTTAATGAAAATCAATATTCTTCTTCATTGAAGAAAAAGTCTTCTTTACTCGGATAATCAGGCCAGATATCTTCTATGCACTCATAAATTTCACCCTCATCTTCAATCTCTTGTAAATTTTCAATAACTTCTAAAGGTGCTCCGGAACGAATTGCATAGTCAATTAATTCATCTTTAGTCGCAGGCCAGGGGGCATCTTCAATTTTTGAAGCTAATTCCAATGTCCAATACATAAATAGCTATATTTTTTTTAAATTAGTATAATTAAGTCTCTAAATTTTCTGCAAAAGTAGAATTTTTTTTTATTTAAACTATTTTTTCCAGAAGATTTCTTCAGTATGTGTTATAATATTAATATATCGTGACAAAACAAAGAAATAGTCCGACAGTCGATTAATGAACTCATATATATGAATATCAACGTGATAAGTAGATCCAACATCAAAAATCTTTCTTTCAGCTCTTCGCGATACAGTTCGGCAAATATGGCAAATTGCTCCGGGTTGTGTGCCTCCCGGAAGTATAAAATTGCTCAATGGCGGTAAATTCTCGTTCAACCGATCTATCTCATGCTCAATTTTTAACACATCAGCTTCGGTTAAGAAGGATGAAGAATTAATTGTTGTTTTCGAAATGTCAGTTGCTAAATACGATCCGATCGAAAAAAGTTTATTTTGAATTTCGCGAAGAAAAATAATATTTTCGTCGGACAATGTATATGTAGTCAGCAGCCCGATATATGAATTCAATTCATCAACAGTGCCATATGCTTCAAGTCTTTTGTCGTTTTTGGGAACTCTTGTTCCTCCTATAAGTCCGGTGGTGCCATTATCGCCGGTTTTGGTATATATTTTCATTCAAAACAATATTTTATAATTTTTTTTATTCAAATCCTTATTGACAAAAACTATTCCTAAATGAAATAAGTCAACAGTTGACATTACTTTTTCGTGCTCCTTGATCGTTTTCCAGGCTCTTTCCATTTCAACTGACCAATATATATCATCAATTACAATGATACAATTATCCGCGGCATTTGAGATGCATTTTTCAAAATAATTTAAAAGTGGTTGGTAATGATGATTGGCATCAATAAATACAAAATCGAGCAATCCAATCCGATCGATAACGTTCGACAAAGTTTCATCAATATTTCCTACCTCAACGTGTACATTCTTAATTTCGAGCGCTTTGAAAGTCTCTTTTGCTATTCGGGCCGTTTCGGGGCAACCCTCAAGGGTGGTTAGTTTTCCGTCGTTCGATGCTGATGCTAAATAGGCGCTGGTAATTCCCAACGAAGTGCCTAATTCCAGTATATTTTTTGCTTTGTAATAATTAATCGTTCTGAAAAGTAATTTTCCGAATTTCATTGGTTTCAATGACTTATGCGCTATATCCGATACTTTACGCGAGCGACTTAACCCTGTTCCAAAATCTGTAATATTTATCAAACTGTCGTCATTCAGAAGTTTCGAACGCTGATATTCAATATTATTATAGATATAAAAAGGGTTTTTCTCACGCAAAACAAACTGAACGAATTTAAAGACAAAAGGCGAATGAACTCCGAATCCATTTGTATTCCGTGCCGTAAAAACGTGATATAAATATTTATAAATCAATCGAATCATTTAATCTTTCGCCCTTCGTTATATTATTTCAATGCCTTGTTGCTTACACAATTCCAAAGCCATTTCCCTTAGTTTGAACTTTTGAATTTTCCCACTTCCGGTCAACGGATAACTGTCCACGAAAAAAACATACCTCGGAATTTTATACCGGGCAATTTCATTTTTGCAATAGTTTTTCACATCTTCCTGTATTACTTCCGCTCCCTGATGTAGAATAATGAAAGCTGCCACATCTTCGCCGTAGCGAGGGGAAGTTACAGCTACAATCTGAACATCTTTAATCCCCGGCATTTTATATAAAAATTCTTCAATTTCGCGCGGTGATATGTTTTCACCACCTCTGATAATCATATCTTTAATTCGTCCGGTTATGCGGTAATTTCCGTCGGCATCTTTTACGCCAAGATCGCCCGAATGCAGAAATCCATTTTTATCAATAACTTCGGATGTAGCTTGAGGATTTTTGTAATAACCTTTCATAACATTATAACCCCGGCAGCACATTTCACCCTGAACGCCATCCGGGCAAAATTCGCCGGTAACAGGGTCGATAACAGCCACTTCAGTAAATTCAAAATCGCTTCCTACAGTGGTACAACGCACGTTGAATGAATCTTCGATGCGTGTCTGAGTCATTCCGGGTGAAGTTTCGGTTAGTCCGTACACGCTGGTTATGTCCATAAACATTTTTTCATTCACCTGCCTCATCAATTCAATCGGGCACAAAGCACCTGCCATTATGCCGGTGCGCAGTGAACTCATGTCAAACAAATCAAACATAGGATGGTTCAGTTCGGCAATAAACATGGTAGGAACTCCATAAACGGCTGTACAACGCTCTTTATGAATGGACGCAAGTACAACGAGTGGATCAAATTTCTCAACCATAACTTGCGTGCAACCATGCGTTAAGCAATTCATGGTGGCCAAAACGACACCAAAACAGTGAAACAAAGGGACACAAATGCAAAGTTTGTCAGCCTGTGTAAATTTCATGTGCTCGCCGGTCAGAAAACCATTGTTGGCGATGTTATGATGCGAAAGCATTACACCTTTCGGAAAACCTGTCGTGCCGGAAGTATATTGCATGTTTACAATATCGTGACAATTGATCGATTTTTTAATCGTCTGAAATTCATCATCGTGCTGATTACTACCCAATAGTAACATCTCAGCAGTATTGTACATTCCTCTGAGTTTTTCCTGTCCGATATAAATAATATTTTTTAACGCCGGAAAACGGGCCGATTTAAGCTTCCCCCTTTGTGAAGTTTTTAATTCGGGAATCAATGAATTTATGGTTTCAAGATAATCATTTCCGGGCATTCCGTCCGTCATACATAAAGTATGCATGTCCGAATTTTCAATTATAAAATCGATTTCATGTGCTTTATAATTGGTATTCACTGTAATTGCAACTGCACCAATTTTGGCACAAGCGTAAAGAAATGTCAACCAATCGGGCACATTTTGAGCCCAAATGCCTACATGTGAACCCTTAGTTACTCCTATGGCTAATAAGCCTTTAGCCATGTTATCAACCCGATTGTCAAATGCTTTCCAGGTGAAACGTAAATTCCGGTCGGAATATACAATGTATTCTGTTTCGGGAGTTTCGGATGCCCAATGTTCCAACCAATCGCCCAAGGTTCTGTTTGATAAATTCATATACTCTAAACTGCTGAATTTGAAGCCTGATTTGAATTATTTAAAAAAAATAAACAAAGACGGTTTTTTAAAATCCGAATAATTAATGAGTTAAACCGGAGTATAAACTACAGCCACTATTTTGGCCGGCTGATGATCAGCGGCACAAACCAGATGATCAACAATTGAATCGTAGTAAATGCTGTCACCTACCTTTAAAATGTGGGTTTCTTTACCGTAAATTATTTTCACCGAACCCTGAAGCACAAAAATAAATTCCTCCCCTTCGTGCGACGAAAGTACCGATTCGTGGGTTAATGATGGTTTGATGTCGATTAGAAAAGGTTCCATGTGCCTTCCGGCTTTATTTCCGGCCAGGGTGAAAAAGTCGAGATGCGAGCTGGATTTTGAAAGCTGACTTGAGAAAGTAACCGGTTCCTGCGCATCGGACTGCCGATGAATCACCGGTCCAAGCATTTCCGAATCGTCTAAAAATGTTCCCAACCGAACACCCAATGCACGGGCAATTTTTATTAACGGAGCCAAAGATGGTAATTCCTCGATGTTTACAATGGTTTCGATATTTTCAACTGATAAACCTGTGCGCTCCGACAACTCATCAAAACTTATGTTTTTTTCCTTGCAGAGGGTTAAAATTTTTTCTCCAACTATGTTTTTTTTCATACGTAACAGTGATTTAATTTGATACTTCAATATTCAATATTTTGTAATTATTTGATTTTCATTTCGACTTGTCGAAATGAAAATCAAATGTTATTTCAATATATATTTTACATCCCCCGGTATCGCTACGCTTACCGGGGGTTATTCATATTTAGCCACTTCGTGGCAAAAATCTTATTCTAACATGGATGAAATAAATGAACATATAATCTATCAAAAAATGAGGTGTTGAGTTATAAAGATTTTTTAGTATTAATAAATTACAAAAATGAAAATATTAATTTTTTGAATAATAAGAAATGAAAATCGTAAATCGTAAATAAGAAAATTGTAAATATATTTATTTCTTCTTAAGGATTTCCGAGTATGTCTCTTCGTTTTTCAGAACATCGAGAGCCGTTGACAAATCTTTATCAGTTCGCAGGGAATATTCAATTACACCTTTTTGGAAATAATATCTTTTAATAATTTCAAGACTCATTAATTCTGAAATTTCAGTTTTATTATCATTAATATTTTTTGAAATGTCCGGAACAAGTTTTGTTTTCAGGGCTTCAAACTCCGTACGGGCGAGTGTATCTAACCCTTCATATTTAGCAATTTCGAGTAATTCGCTGTAATATTTTTCCGTTTGCGATGTGTAAGTGAATTTTTTCTCCAACAAATAATTGGTAAAAGATTTAAAATCATCATCGCTCAATGTAAATTCCGACGGCTTCGAAATGGTGGGATATTTTGTAACATATTGATTTGCAAAGTCGAAATAATGATTTTGAGCATAAATGTAGTAGGCTATATTCAACATTCGTTCATCTTTGGTGATTTTGTCGGGAGTAATGCCACCACCATCACGCACTTTTCGGCCGTTGCGGGTACTGAATTCCGTTGTAAGACTGTCAGGAACTCTTCCCACACTTCCATCTTCGTTTCTGTGACTGTAATCCAATGCCTGAATACATCTGCCGCTCGGAATGTAATATTTGGCGGTTGTAACCTTTAAATGCCCACCAAAACCAATCGGACGTATATTTTGTACGAGTCCTTTCCCAAATGTGCGTTCGCCGATAATAACTCCACGATCGAGATCCTGAATGGCTCCTGCCAGAATTTCGGAAGCCGAAGCCGAAGAACGGTTTGTGAGTACCACTAATTTCATATCGGGAAACAATGGTTCGGTTGGAGTTTTATAAATTCGTTGATCCTGAGTGCTTTTCCCTTTTGTAGTAACTACATCGGTTCCTTTAGGAAGAAAATATCCCAGAATTTTTACAGCTTCATCAATTAAACCGCCGCCATTATTTCTTAAATCGATAATCAATGAAGTAATTTGTTTTTGTTTAATCATCTCATTGATAACGGTTTTCAATTCGTAAGCCGATTTATCGGTAAATTCGCTCAATAGCACATAACCCGTTTTATCGGCCACTGTTGTGGAATACGAAACCGGATTAATCTGGATTTTTTCACGTTGAAAAGATTTTTCAATATTTTTCTTTTCGCCATACCGTTTTAATAATAGTTTAATTGTCGTATTCGGAATACCCTTCAGACGTGCACTAACTTCACTCACAGTCATTCCCTGAACACTTTTGCCATCAATTTCGAGAATTATATCGCCCGCTCTCACATCGTTTCGCTGTGCGGGCATTCCTTCGTATGGCTCCGAAATGTACATGTCTTTGTCTTTCTTCATGATTAATGCACCAAT
>JAKLIM010000213.1 GCA_022709605.1 Bacteroidota bacterium
CAATTGCGATCTTATTACTTGCGAAAAACGGGATGATTTAGGAACATCATTTTGGACACCCTACCTTTCAGGGCTGCATATCAAGAGTTTCATTTGTCCGTGGGCTTCACCCACGGTTATTTATATTTAGTCCTTTCAGGACATTTTTCTAAATCCGACTTTTCGGAGTGGACTTAAAGTACTAAACTTTGCAAAAGTTAGAAAAACTATTTTTTTTTGAATCTTATTTTCTTTCAATTTCTCTTAAATTCTCCATCTTCTTTTTGGCAAGGAATCCATAAATGTCTTCGTGATGTTCAATAACACGTTGATTTCCAAATTCAAAAACTTTAGTTACCAGTCCGTCCAGAAAATCGCGGTCGTGCGATACAACAATCAGTGTTCCGTCGAAATCAATCAACGCCTGTTTCAGAATGTCTTTCGTACGCATGTCGAGGTGATTGGTCGGTTCGTCGAGAATCAGTAGGTTCACCGGTTCGAGCAACAATTTAAGCAACGCGAGTCGGGTGCGTTCTCCTCCCGAGAGCACTTTCACTTTTTTGAACGACTCTTCGCCACCAAACATAAATGCCCCGAGTAAATCCTTGATTTTTGTACGAATATCGCCAACAGCAATATCATCGATGGTTTGATATACTGTCAGGTCTTCGTCGAGCATAGAAGCTTGATTTTGGGCAAAATAGCTGATTTTCACATTGTGACCGATCGTAAGTGTGCCCTCGTGTTCAATTTCATTCATTATGCATTTGACGAGTGTGGATTTTCCTTCACCATTTTTTCCGACAAAGGCAATTTTCTCGCCACGTTCGATCATAAACGATGCATTCGCAAAAATCCGTTTGCTATCGTAACATTTACCCACCATGTCGGCCGAAACCGGATAATTACCCGAGCGGGGCGAAGGTGGAAATTTCAATCGCAATCGCGATGAATCTACATCGTCCACTTCAACGGGTACAATTTTCTCCAACATTTTCACGCGCGATTGCACCTGAAGCGTTTTCGAATAAGTACCTTTAAACCGTTCAATAAAATCGACGTTCTCGGCAATCATTTTTTGCTGTTCGTCGAATTGTTTTTGTTGTTGTTCGCGTCGTTCTTTTCTAAGTTGCAGATAATGAGAATATTTTGCTTTGTAATCATAAATTCTGCCCATGGTAACTTCGATGGTGCGGGTGGTAATGCTATCCACAAACGCCCTGTCGTGCGAGATTACAACCACTGCTTTTGCCGAATCAATCAGAAAATTTTCGAGCCATTGAATCGAATCAATATCCAGGTGATTGGTAGGTTCATCGAGCAAAATAATATCGGGTCGGCGAAGCAGAATTTTGGCTAACTCGATACGCATGCGCCAGCCACCGCTAAATTCCGAAGTCATTCGGGTGAAATCTTCACGTGAAAAACCCAAACCAAGCAGGGTTTTTTCAATATCGGCATCGTAATTTATTTCTTCGATACTGTAAAATTGCTCACTTAAAGCCGAAACTTTTTCAATAAGTTCCATGTAACTGTCCGATTCATAGTCAGTTCGGGTGGTCAATTCAAGGTTTAACGCTTCAATCTGATTTTCCATGTCAGATATTTCCGAAAAAGCAAGTGAAGTCTCTTCAAAAACGGTTCGGGTATCTTCGGTGAGCAGATGCTGTGGCAAATAAGCGATGACCATTTCTTTCGGAAATGATAATGAACCACGGGTTGGTTGGCGCATACCTGCCAATATTTTGAGTAAAGTGGATTTTCCGGCACCATTCTTTCCCATGAGAGCAATCCTGTCTTTCTCATTAATTACAAAAGAAACGTCCTGAAACAGGGTTTTTCCGCTAAATTCAACGGCTAATCCATCGGCTGAAAACATAATTATTATTTACAATTTTTTTATTTACAATTTACAATTTCTACGAACTACGAACTACTACCTCCTCATATACTGTGTCTTAACATCCCCTTAACCTCTATCCCCCTTCGGGTACTTTCTCCTTTAGGAGAAAGAATTCGGAAATTTATAAGTTTGGCTTGGGGTAGTAAAAAAAAACTTTCCGTCGTTCGACTGGCGGAAAGTTTCTTTGAAAAAAATTTTTTTTTATAATGCTATTTTAGCTCTTCGTTTTCCGAATTGTAATATATACAGTTGATTTTTAGGTAAATCAGTTATTCTGATAATATTGGACACCGGATTGATTGCTCTTAATTTCTGACCCAATGCATTATAAATATAAATGGTACCTTCCGTAGTAGGAACAATGATTTTAATACTTCCATCGGACTCCGGAATTGCCAGAAGCAGTTCAGCATCAAGATCTTTCAGCGTTTTAACCGGAATAATATTTGAAAAAGCAGTTATATTCTCGTATTTAATTGAATTATTAAAATTATACGTTTTATCGCTGGCTTTTATTTTATAAAAATAATCCTTGTCACTCAATAAATTAATAAGTGTATCGGTGGTTGCAGTAACCCATTTATTATCAAGTATTAATTCAATTTTTTGGGTAAAAGAAGCGGTGATGTCATCTACCACTAAATAGCCACTCCCTTTAAAATAAGTAAATTTAAATCGTTTATAATTGTTATCTGCACCAAGTGTTAATGTTTTGGTTTGAGCTAAAGTACTTGTAACCGATAAACTATCAATTTTGGTCCACTTGTTTCCATCCCATGCATGTGTGAGCAAATAACCATCGCTGCCCGAAAGTGACTTTGCATAATAAGAAATTGTTGCCGGCGGCAATATATATTCTTCTGTTTGAATGTAATCCCCGATATTTTTAAATTGAATGGCGGGAATTGCTTTGCCACTGAAATCGGCAGACGAAGAAACCGCATTGGCAGTAATTGTCCATCCTAAAGGTGCTGTGAGTCCGTTATCAAATCCCTGAGTAATTTCAGAATTATCATTGGTAGTAAAATAAGCTGTTAAATAATAACCACTTGCATCATTCACGGCATTCCAGTTGGCAATGAAACTGCCCATGGTTACTTCAGTCGCTTCGTTAGCCACCGGCGGAACTACATACACCGGACGGGTTGAAATTCCGATAAATGACATTGTCACTTTTTCAGCTTCGGCAGATGTAAGAGAAAGTATGTCATTATGAAAATCGCTGTATGATGGTTCAGTTGGATTATACCTGATTTGAATTTCTGCATCAGCGACTATGGAATCTGCATTGGGTGTTAAAGTCAATGATTTAGCCCATGCGCTTTCAGGATCAGTGGATTTTTTAATTTCAAAATGAATTTTATTGCTGAATGAAATCTGAATATCAGCAATTAATTTTTTACCATTCACAATTAAAGTTTGAACCGCTGAAGGTGTTCCGTGAACAGTTGTAAAATTATTTATAATGTTTTTTGTTGTAATTGATGGTATTGTTCCACTGCCGCCCATAAACCGAAAAGTGATTACTCCATTTGTTTCTTTAATCAAAGTCAGGGGTTTATTAATTGAGGTTCCCAAGCGCAATTTCGGCGAATAAGTATTTACGTTTTGAGTACCCGGAAATGGATCCCCACCTAAGTTATTGTCGGATGCCAAACCGTCTGCTTCAATGATGTCATAACCTTGAGTTGCATCATTGTTATTCGGTTCGTTGCTGTACCAGGAAGATGCATTGTAGAAAATACGTGATACAATTAAACCATGTCCGGGCAAATAGCTGTCCCATCCTGTTCGTTGTCGGTTTTCGAGTGTAAGAAATTCAACAGGATATGGATTTGAACCATTCAGGTTATGATCACCGTTTTGAGTGATAATATATGCTTTGTTGCTTGTGTTGAGTGCATTAAGCTCCACATTCTGCGGGGTTTTAAGTTCAATTGGTGTCAACCAGTTTAAATAGAAACGATCGAATGCCGAATAAGTTGGTGGTGTACGTCCCATATTCAAATAGGCACCAGCATCCATAATATTCCAATAAGATAGTGTTTGATGGTTTGAACTGCCTGATGTAATATAATAATCGACCAGACCCAACACATGACCAAATTCGTGACAGAAAGTACCAATGCCACACATGGTTGTAGTGGCAGCTCCGCGTAATTCAGAAGTACAGGCATATCCCTGAATTGTTTTTCCATCAAATTTCGTATTGTTATTTGAAAGTCCCCAGCGATGTGGCCATATTGTGTTGGCAGGAGCACCTTCAGCCTCGTTATTTCCGGCATAATAGATAAAAATATTATCTACATAACCGTTGTTATCGGTGTCGTATTGGGTAAAATCCACACCATCGGCATCGGCTAAAGTACAGGCATCTATCACCATTTGGCGGGGATCTTTATCCTGATCCGAAACATTTTCACCGTAATAGGCCATGGTTTTGTTCATAGTATAGGGCCCTACAACGTCGAATTGAGGATTGAAAACACCATTCGATGCATCCCTGAAATAATCGCGAGCCGAGCCTGTTCCACCGTTTGCACTGTAGCCTTGTTGGTTTAATAAATTGGTAAAGGCAGTTTTCGGATCAGGAGTAATGTAACTTTTATCCGCAAAATTGACAAGTATTACCAACGATTTCGGAGTTCCGGCTAATGGATAAGCTTTTTCGGCCGTTAACGCCGATTTCATATTTGACCTTCCGTTCGAAATTTGGGCTTTACGAATTGACCGAACGTCAATGTCCTTTAATTGTGTTTTTATAAAATTCTTTTCTCCGGTTGTCCGTCTGTTTATTTCATTCACTTTTACACCTGAACTAATCAATCGTCCTTCCGAATTTTGTATTCCATAATTGAAAATACCTTTTTCATCAGGAACAATTGCATAATTATCCAGTGTAGTTTTGTAATGAAAAAACTCATCACCTTTGATATAATAGCTTATTTGCGTACCATCTTTTTGAGTTATACTGATGGGGTAGGGCGATGCTTTAATAGCATACAAATTATTGATTGTCAATAATAAAACGGCTGTAAAGAGTATGTGGTAATATTTATTCTTCATAATATGATATTAATAATTTAGCAAAGATAAACAAAAATAAAAATATTCAGAAATTAATTGATGTTAAACCAGGGTTGATTGAGATTTCTGTCAATATTATTTTCGGAAAATAAAGTAAACGGCCAAAATCAGAAAAATAAAACCTACAAAATGGTTCCATTTAAAAGTTTCGTTTTTAAAGGCAATTAATGAATACAAAGTAAATACAACCAACGTGATAACTTCCTGAATAACTTTTAATTGCAACAAGGTAAACGGACCGCCATTTCCTTTGAACCCAATGCGATTGGCCGGCACCTGAAATAAATATTCGAACAATGCAATTCCCCAACTCAACAAAATAATCGACAACAAAGGTAAGGACTCAAACCATTTGAATTCTTTCATTTTCAAATGGCCATACCAGGCAAACGTCATAAAAACATTTGATATAACTAGCAATGTTATGGTTAAAAATATTTTCATTTATGTAATTTCTTCAGAGATTTTTTTGCAAATAAGTAAATAAGAAAACAGGAAATTATTAGTAAATAAGAAATTTTGATAACATGAATTTATAAAAATGATATTTAGCAATAATTTACGATCTTATAAATCCATTTTTGTTACAAAAAAGACTATAATATTGGTATTTTAAATCGGTTGAAAAATGTTTGTTTTAAATATCTTTTTGCGGTAAGTATTCATTTTTTATGTTTTCCATGGATGACCAAATGCTCTGACGTACATTAGGATTCAATTTCTCGAGATTTGAAATCATTTCTTTTGCTTCTCTGCGCGATGAATCTTTTTCGAAAGGACAATTTTTTATTTGCATTTGGTACTCATTTATTCTCGCCATTTCCTTCATTTCATGCTCAGTAATAAGTGCAAGCGGTCTGATAACGGTCATGTTAAATTTATCCATTTTGAGTTTGGGTGGCATGGAACCAAACGATCCCTGAAAGACTAAATTCATAAGTAAAGTTTCAACAATATCGTCTAAATGATGTCCGAGTGCAATTTTATTACATCCCAATTCGCCGGCTAAATCAAACAATGTTTTTCGTCGGTGCCACGAACAGAGGTAACAGGTTGAAAGCTTTTTGCCGTTTTGATCTTCAAACTTGGTAACCCGATGAACAAAAGGAATACCCTGCTTTTCCGAAAATTTTTCGAGATACTCCAAATCAGATTTATAAGGAATGTTTTCGACCGAAATATGAGCCGCCGTGATTTTAAACCGCGGAACAAATAATTTCATTCTTTCACCAAGCAGTTCAACCAATGCCAATGAATCTTTTCCACCCGATAAACCTGTCAATATGTGATCATTATCTTCGATCAACCGATAATCCGACAACGCTTTTTTAAACTTTGCTCTGATTTTATTTAATGTTTTCGTGTCGGATTTACTTTGCTCGATCATATTTTTAAATTTGGAGGTGCAAATTTACTATAAACTCTTTAATTAATCTGAATTTCATTCTTTTGAAAATGAAAATAAACATAATTTACAAACTGAGAATTAAACAATAGAGCATTTTTGAATTACAAAGGAAGAATATTTCGAATATATTTTTCACATAACTATTTGCAAATTCTCAAAAAGAAAGTATCTTTGCACCTCAATTGCGAAAATAGCTCCCCCGAAAGTTGTCGGGAGGTAGAGCAC
>JAKLIM010000214.1 GCA_022709605.1 Bacteroidota bacterium
TCGATATTCAATTCCTCAGCGTGATTTAATATGTATTGCATTGCTCCTCTTACATCTTCTACAGCTGCAGGTGCCAGAGTTTCAAGTCGCATTCTGTATTCTACATTGGCAACCGCATAACCACGGTTGAAATACATATTGAAACCACCCTGTTCTTCTTTAGCACCACTTACCCAGCCACCGCCATGCATATTGATAACTACAGGTACAGGAGTTATTGCATCAGTAGGATAATAAATATCCATCCGACAATTGGCGCTGTTTACATTTTTGTAAACCACATCAATTTGAGCATTATAATTTGTCGGATATGCCACTGATTTTATAGTTTGGAAATTTATTGTTAGTGCTTTTGAAAGGTTAGTGGGGTTTCCCGCCTCGCCAAATGCACCTGCAGACACAGTAAACGTATAGTTTTTATTTGATCCTGTTGTGGTTGTAAGCGTTACAGGAATAGTTACTGTATTACCCGAAACCGTACAGCTACTGAAAGGAATATCTACACCATTTAAAGTAAATGTGCCTGTTTGTGCAACAATATTTTTATTGAATTTGAGGATAATTGTTTTTTTTAAATTTGAAAAGCAAATTTCACCTTCGGTAGGAGATGAGCTTTGAAGGTTTAAATCAATGGTTTCCTGAAGTGTACGTGTTGCAATTTTGTAAATATAAAGCCCACTACTGGTATTGTTCGCAATTCGAAGTTTTGTTTCTGAATTACGTACCAAAGGAATAATATAAACACTGTCGGGTGTTTTTATAGTTGTATAAGTTCCGATTGTTTCCCAAACGTTGTTTACAAATTCTTCTAAACGAAACGAATTTCCGGCTGTTCCGGTTACAGCGTGAATCTCAACTTCGCCCACTGTTTTCAATATCGGAAATTCAACTGCTGAACCATAGGAACTACGATCGACGGCGATGCGGTTTGTATGCGATTCGCCGGTAGGACAAGTCAATGAACCTGTATAAAGATAAGCTTTTGTAAGATTAAAGCCGTTGATGGAGGACGAAGGATAATTACCTGTGGTTAAAGCTGTTGTCGCTATTGTTCCCCAGGTTCCATCTCCAAAATTAGTTATAATCTTTTCAACAGAACTGACACCTGTTGTAGAAAATACAGCAGAAGCATCCGATAAGTCGGAATCTGCATAGTCAGCTCCATTTCCTATTGCAGCTACCTTAAACGTATATTCTGTTCCACCTGTTAAACCCGAAATGGAAGTGCTTGATGTACTTTGCCCGCTTGCATTGGTTGTGCTGAAAAGTGAAGTTCCTTTGTAAACCAGAATATTGTAACTTATAGCATTTACAACCGGTGACCAGTTGGCGGTGAAGCCGGATTCAGTGATGTTGGTTGCAATTCCTGTTACTGGAGTAGCCAGTTTTGGAGTGTTTCTGTCCGCAATAACTTCTGCCCATGTAGATGCAACCCTTATGCCACCAACATTATATTTTGCAGCACTTGAACCCTGACTTCTGAACCACAAATTGTTTAGTTGCGTTCTGAAAGTTGAGGTTGTATTGTCAATAATATTGGCCGGTGGTTCTACCGTATTTCCTAATTCCGGATTAATAAAAACTGAAGCTGTAGTTGTGGCAAAATCATATTTTATTATCACAAGAATTGTTTGGTTTATATCTGAATATTCAGTAGTTCCCCAGATAATTGCAGCACTTGTTGTGATGCCACGCGTTAAACCGAATCTGTAATTTGCCGTGTTATTTATACCTTTTCCTGCCCATAATCTTGGTCCCTGACTTGTTCCATCGGCCAATCCCATAACTTCAGAGTTAGTTTGCGACTGAGCAACACCAGCCTTGTAAATAAATGACAAGTATACAGCTCCACTATTTACCGCGCTTGTGTTGAATGGTTTATAAGATTTGTAATCGGTTGCAGCTGAAATATCACTATTCAGTGTATTCCCAATACCTGACAAAATGTAAGTTTTACCATTGTTGGAATAAGTTAAAGCTGATGTAATTATATTTCTTCCGCTTCCGGTGGTTAGTGTTCCGGCGGTTGTCCAACTACTTTCGGATGCTAAATTTGTTACAGGATAACTGAATGTTTCATCAATGTAAACAGATGCATTCAAATAATATGTAAAGGAAAATAAAGCGAAAAATAAGATGATTATTTTTTTCATTTTTTATCGGGTAATGTAAAAACCTAACATCGGTAAACTACCGATGTTAGAAATGTTTTATAATTATTTAATTGCAATTTTTTGAATGAACTGCTTGCCGTTTTCATTAGTAAAGTTAACAATAAATAAACCGTTTGGTAAATTGGTTTTGATTGTGTTTACATGATAAGCTTGTAAAACTTTTGCACCATGTAAGTTGTACACTTCAAAATTGCCGGTTTCAGGAGCTGTAACGGTTTTTCCGGTAACAATTAATTTTATTTTTTGATCTGAAAAGGCAATTCCTGTAGCTGTACTCGTTGTTGCAATTCCGGCAAACGAAAGGAATGAATCGGATAAACTAAAATCACCATTGCCAATTGCCTGTACTTTAAAAGTATAAGCTGTTTCAGGTGTTAGGCCGATAATTGATAGTGTTTCAACATTTTCTCCGATAACACTGTAAGGTGCTCCGTCAATTAATGTTGTTCCATCATATACAAAAACTTTATAGCCTGTTGCATTAGTTACTTTATTCCAATTCGCCGAAAATCCGGTTGAAGAAATTCCAGAAGCACCACCAACAATAGGTTTTGAAAGTAAAGAAGGATTTGTGGTACGTGTAATCACTTGTAATAAATAAATTCCACCATTCGTTGGATTTTCAATTCGAAATTTTGTTGGAACAGTACGCGATATTGGAATAATATAAATTGAATCCAATCCGGATGCTTTGGAATTAGCATCATATACATAAGTACCACCAATTGCATTCCAGGTATTTGTACTTGCATTAAATTCTTTTAACTGAAAACCGTTACCAGCAGTTCCCGCAGTAGCATGAATTTCAATTTGTTCAACTGAGTTTACCGTTGGAAAAGTTACCATTCCTCCTGCTGCCAATTTGTCTAAAGCGATACGGTTAGTATGTGATTCGCCTTTGATTCCTTTAACGACTCCATTTGTAGTGTATAATACGGCAGCATTCAAATTAAATCCGTTAACGTTGCTTGATGGATATGTACCAGTTGCCGGTTGAACTAAAACAGCCTCACCCCACGAGACATCTCCAAAATCTGTATTTAAAGCGTTTGAAGCGTATGGATCAAGTGTTGTAAAAGATGTTGATGCAGCAGAAAGTTCAGAATCACTGAAGTTCGTAATGTCACCTTTGGCAATAACTTTATATGTATATCCAATTCCAGACATTAAACCTGTTATTGCCAAACTTTCAGTTGCTTGTCCACTAACGTTGGTTGTGCTAATTAGATTCGCTCCCAAATATACTTTTACATCGTAACCTACTGCATTTGCAACTGCTGTCCAATTCGCTGTAAAACCTGTAGCTGTAACTAACGAAGCAGTTCCAACAGCAGGTGTTGAAAGTGGTGCAGCAGTAGATTGTGGAGCCACTGCTTCTGCCCAGGTGGTAGAAACTCTGACTCCACCCAATTTATAAACTGTTTTAGTGGATCCATTTGTTTTTACTTCAATTACCTGAAGTGATGATTTAGTACTACTTGTTGAAGTTGCATCAGAAGCTTCCACCGGAGCTTCTACTGCACTACCTACTACAGGATCGATAAATATATAAGAAGTTTGGGTACTTAAATCATATTTTAATACAATGAAAAAGACACTTGTTTTATAAGTCTCATTTACAAATTCTGTTGAACCCCATTTAATGTCACCACTGGTTGAACTTCCTCTGGTTGTTCCAAATCTAAACTTAGTTGCATCGTTAGGAGCCAGTGCTTTTCCAACATATACCGATACGCCGGTTGTTGAAGCAGTGCCTGTTAACAATAAAATTGGAGCATTTGATTGTGTGTTAAGAGTGCCGTTTGGAGAATATAAAAAGGAAGCATAAATTGTTCCGGTTGTAACAGGTGTGCTGTTAAATGATTTGTAATTGTAGTAATTTGTTGCACCATAAGGTGTTTGGTAATCACAAGTCATACCTTTACCTAATCCTGATAAAAATGGTATACCCCCGGTGTTTGAATAGCTGAGTGGTGTTCCGCTAACCATAAAATCACTACTCCAGGTACCAATAGTTCCGCCGGCAGTCCAGTTAGTTTTTAGAGTCCCATCGGTGTAATTAAATGTTTCATCAAAATAAATTGTTGCATTTCCCATTAGTGTAATGGCAATCAACGCAAATAATAAAGTAATTTTTCTCATGATTTTTTATAAATTTAAAGTGTTTATAATTTATTTGATTTTTACTCAGGGGTCACAGTAAAAACAAATTTGGTCAACCAATTTAATTGGTTGACCAAAAATACTGTTTCTATTTTCAATAAAAAAACTTTTTAATGAATATTTTTCAAAACATGTTGTATAACATAAAATTGGTCGACCAAATTAATAGGTGATAGTTAAGTTTATTAATTTTAGGTGTCTAAGTAATTTATAAATGTACATTAATGTCTTTATAATTCACAAAATGAAGTTGGTATTCCTTCGCACTTTATGCTGGCAATATTTTTTCCACCATTTAATTTTATACGAATAATGGCTCTTCCGTTTTGAAGTTCTACTACTCTCGAACCTGAAGAAGTTCCAAGATTATCAATCAATTTGCCATCGCCGGTCAATCCAAATCTGACAACATTTCGTGAGTCAAGGCAAAGGACTTTATGAGCATCGAATAATTTTACTTCAATGGCTGCCGTATCTCCTTGTTGTGCTATTTTGGTCAATGTCATTTGAGTAGGCTTGCCCCATTTGTCAGTTTGGTAGCTTTGTTTTATTTCATCTGTAACTGTCGTTTTTCCTTTTTTTGCAATTACTTTAATGGTGTTTTCTCCGGTTTTGTAAATTACATTCCAACGCAAACCGGATGCCGGAAAATCCTGAGAATTTCTTTTTTTAACTCCTTGACGTACACCATTAAAAATCAATTCAGCTTCATCGCAATTTGAATATACTTTCACCATTTTCTCTTCACCGGCATCGCCCCAACGGATGGGCCAACTGTGTCCGTAAATATGAACCATGGGTTTTTCAGTCCAATACGATTGGAAAACAAAATACGATTCCTTTTTTGTGAAATCGCGCTCCACAACACCTTTTTGATTCATATAAGGAGCAGGATTATCCGGCCGGACAGGCGTTGAGAAATCTTTGAAAGGCCAGAAAGCAGAACCCGTCAACAAAGGCATTGTTTCCTGTTCTTTCAAATGCCAGTCGAACAAATTACAAATATACGATTCGCTCCAATCGCCGTCTTTCGATACACGTGCCGAACCACCAATCAGCGATGCATCGCCTGCGCGTTCGTCAACTCCTTGTCCGGTTTTAATGCTTTGCAAACCTTTGTCGGGTACTTCCGAATGTCGTCCGGCATGGCTGTCACCTCCCCATTCGGCATGGAAGAAACGTTTTACGCCTTTCACCTCTTTCTCTGTCATTTCTTTGTATTCAGTATAAATTCCTCTGTACCAACCCGCCCAAATGGAAGGCGAATACACATCGGGAATGTCTTTGCAAAAATCGCAACGTCGAATAGAAGTCAATCGGGTTGGATCTAATTTATGCGAAAGCAGATGTAATTCGGTCATGTAATCACGGATTTTCTGCTTGTCAAATTCAGCAAAATCGCCTTTCCAGTCGTTTTCATTTCCCAAACCCCAAAGAATGACCGAAGGATGATTTTTATGTTGATTAATCATATTGGTCAACATTCGTCTGCCTTGTTCTTTGTAAATCCCGCCACCCAAACCACCTCTGCACCATGGAATTTCTTCCCAAACCAAAATTCCCAAACTGTCACACAAATTGAGAATAATACTTGATTGTTGATAATGTCCCAAACGGATAAAATTCACACCCATTTCTTTCATCAATATCATTTCACGGCGCATCAGATCTTCAGTCATTGCTGCTCCAACTCCGGCATGGTCTTCGTGGCGGTGCGTTCCACGAATTAACAAACGGTTACCATTCAACATAAATGGACCATTTTCGACAAATTCGAAATGACGGAAACCGAATTTTTGAGTAATTGTTTGATTTCCAAATTCGGTAGATATAGAAGCTTTACAAGTATATAAATTCGGTTGCGAAGGCGTCCACAATTTTGGCTTTTTTATTTTAGCTGTGAATATTGTTTTTTCTCCTTCGAAATCGTCAATTTCCTGATGAGTAGAGTTGATTAAATTTCCTTGATTATCAAATATTTCGAGCAATATTTTTGCTTTTATCAATGAAGAATGATTGGCCAGTTTTAAATTGATTTCATAATTCCCCAACTGTCCTTTTGGATCAGCAGTTGGGTTTATGTGCATTTGTTCAATGGACAATGCCGGAACATAAACCAAATTCAGATAACGGTAAATACCACCGTAAAGATTGAAATCAGAAAGATCTGAAGGCATCATCTCCAAATCGCGTGAATTATCGCATCTGATGGAAAGCGGAATTTTTCCATAGAAGGTTTTTTCCAACTCTTTGTTTTT
>JAKLIM010000215.1 GCA_022709605.1 Bacteroidota bacterium
AATTTATACGAAATCTGCGATTAAAGCAAGCTGCCATTTTGCTGCAGGAGAAAAAAATTAACATAACTCAAATTGCCTTTGCTGTAGGTTTTACAAACCAAACAAATTTTTATACAGCATTCAAGAAATTCTACGGAATGTCACCAAGTGAGTTTATACAACAAGCTGATTAAATTGACTTTAATGTGTTTGTTTAAATCAGTTTGTAAAATTCCTTTGCTTTAGTTCCGATGTTACACAGAGAAAAGAAATTGATATTCAATATCGATCAATACAACGATTTAGTATCTTTTTGCAACATCACATGCATTTTTTTTAGGCTTTAAAATGTAATTTTGTTGTGTTCGGATTTTGTACTCTAATTCATTTTTTGTAAATATTTCAGATGAATAATTTAGTTAAAGAGATAAAGAATAAAATGTTAAAAAACAAGGGACAAGCGGTTTCCCTACCGCTTGATGATTTAATTCAAGCGGTAGTGAAACCGCTTGTCCCTTAATATGTTTTAAAGTACAAAATAATAGAGATGAATGAGCATTTAATTCAAATAAAAAAAAATCACCAATGAAATCAAGTTTGATTCTTTTCTTTTTTGCAATGGTAACGGTTTCTATTTTCGGGCAGCCCTATGTTTATAAAGTTGAAAACTCCGGAGCTAAAATTTCCCGTTCCGCTACTAATTTGCCAACCTTGGATAATTGTCCGGTAATAGCTCCACTCCCTGACCCTTTTGCCTGGAGTGCCGATCCGCTGGGTTTAAAACCTGCTCGTTCAACCTCTTTTTCCAAGTGGGAAACTCATCGACAGGAATTGCTGGACATGTTCCAAAATTACGAAATTGGAGTAAAACCGACTGTTGAACCTTCACAAATTACAGCCAGTTTTTCGGGTTCAACACTCACTGTGGTGGTTACTGTGGGTTCAAATTCGATCACACTAACGTCTAAAATTTCTATTCCGGCAACGGGTAAAAGTCCTTATCCGATTTTAATCGGAATGAATAGTCAAACCGGTGGTATGCCTGCTGCAAGTCTTTCGAATCGTGGTATTGCCACAATGAATTTTGCTCATAATCAGGTTTCTACTTATGGTGCTTTTGCAAATACCGATCCGTTCTTTAAGCTTTACCCTGCTCAAAATGTGGATAATACTGGTCAATATGCAGCCTGGTCGTGGGGTGTGAGCCGTTTAATTGATGGCTTGTACAAACTGAAAGGCGTTGTTGGAAAGAATAAGATTGATTTGAAACGCATTGCTGTTACAGGATGTTCTTATGCCGGAAAAATGGCACTTTTTGCTGGTGCTTTTGACGAACGAATTGCACTAACCATAGCCCAGGAGTCGGGTGGAGGAGGAGCTACATCGTGGCGATATTCGGCGACGCAAACCGGAGTTGAGGGCCTTGCACAGACGAACAGTGGGTGGTTTAAAAATAGCATGTTTGATTTTGGTGGAGCAAATGTTGCGAAAATTCCCACCGATCACCATTTGTTAAATGCATTGGTTGCGCCACGCGCCTTATTCGTAACCGGAAATACCAACTACACATGGCTTTCAAACGAATCGTGCTACGTAAACAGCAAAGCAACGGCTAAAATTTATGAAACGCTTGGCATTGCCGACCGGTTCGCCTTTGCTATTGATGGTGGTCACGGACATTGTGTGTTGCCAACAGCCCAGGAAACTCAGCTCAATTATATGTTGGATAAATTTATGAAGGGAAATACAAAACTCAGTCAACAATATGGTGTTTACCCGGAAAATTATTCTGTGATAAATGCAGATAAATGGTTTAATTGGTGGGGAACAGCAAAACCGGAATTTCCTGTTGAACCGATTAAATAAAGGTGTGGTACTCTTGTTCAAATTAATTTTTAAATATAATGATAAACAGTAAAATTTTCAAATCAGATTTATTTGTAAGCATCGTACTTTTTGTTTGTATTTTAGTGAATACAACAACTGTTTATGCAAAATCGCAAACTGTAAGTCCAAAACGTTGGGTAGGTACCTGGAGTAGTGCGCCTTATGCTGCCGGAAACAACACACCACCTTCGCCCTTTTTGGCCAATAATACCTTGCGACAAATCGTACGGGTATCCATTGGAGGTGACACGCTCCGGGTAAAATTTTCGAATGTTACAGGTACAAGTGCTGTGACGATTAACGCGGTAAATATTGCCGTTTCACCCGATGGTACCAAAAGTGCTATTGATGCTTCCACCGTTAAACAGTTGAAATTCAATGGCAATGCATCGGTTACCATGGCTGCCGGTGCAACAGCCACTTCCGATGTAGTTGCATTTCCTTTGAAGCCTGATACCCGTTTGGCCATTACCATTTATTATGGTGATTGTCAGACAAATGCAAGTATGACACACCATTATGGTTCTCGTACCAATTCGTACATTCTTATCGGCGATCAAACTTCGAATGCTGCTTTTACCGGCGCAACAACTGTGGAACGTTGGTACACAATCAATACCATTGATGTGTGGGCTGAAACTCCAAAAGCGGCCATTGCTGTTTTAGGAAATTCAATTACGGATGGATATGGGTTGAATGGAGGACTTCAAAATCGTTGGACTGATATTTTTTCACAAAGGCTGCTAAATAATTCAGCAACTGCACACTTGGGTGTTCTGAATTTAGGAATTGGTGGAACATATTTAACTACTTCGGGAGCAGGCAGGTATAAGCAAGATATTCTTAATCAATCCGGATTGCGGTATATTATAATTTTTTATGGCGTAAATGATATTGGTGGCAATGTTTCAGCTGCTAACATTATTAATACATTTAAAAAAATGATTAAAGATGCGCATGCCCAAAATATCAGGATTTATGGCGCAACCATTACTCCTTTTGGTGGAAACGGTTATTATTCCGAAGCGCATGAAGCAACACGCAGCGAGGTAAACAAATGGATTCGGACACCCGGAAACTTCGATAAATGTATCGATTTCGACAAAGCAATCCGGAATCCGGCTGATACAACCAAAATGCTATCGACTTACAACAATGATGGCTTACATCCAAGTGTGGCGGGTTATCGATTTCTTGGCGAATCAGTTGATTTAGATTTATTTACCGCTTCGGATACAATTTTTCCCAACGAGTTTAAGGCTGTAAATGATTCACAATACTTAGAAGCAAAACGCTTTGTTACATCAAAAGCGGTAACGAATTTAAATGTTGTTAGCAATGCTTCAACATTAAATCAGTTGCGATTGCCCGATGATAGATTGCCTGAGAATGTCGGTAAACGCCTCGTTGCAAATTTGTTAGCACGACATGGATTTTACATGTTGAACTCTAAAGATAATATTGTAAAGTCAGTTCATTATGCCGAAGCATGTACCGGTTTTGGTGCCGCTCGTTTTGCCGGATTGCTACGCGATTCGACTGCTATTCAGGCTTTGAGTAAACGCTATTCGCGGGTGTTGGACGAGAATATTTATAATTCTCAAAACCATGTGGATGTAAATGTGTACGGAATTTTACCTCTCGAACTTTTTATTCAGAACATTAGTCAGCATAAATTTCTCAATCAGGGAATTGAATTGGCCGACAGCCAATGGGAAAATCCTTTGCCAAACGGGCTAAGTAATCAAACACGATTTTGGATTGACGATATGTGGATGATTGGTAGTTTGCAGATTCAGGCTTACAGGGCAACCGGCAAAAGTATTTATTTGGAAAGGGCTGCGTTGGAATTAAATGAATATGTGCTGAAATTGCAACAACCAAACGGTTTGTTTTTTCACGGACCGAATGCACATTTCTATTGGGGACGTGGCAATGGTTGGGTGGCCGCCGCATTGGCTGAAATAGTTTCGGAACTTCCCAAATCGAATCCCCATTACAAAACATTACATAATGCATATTTGAAAATGATGAAATCGCTTTTAAAGTTTCAGGCAAAAGATGGAATGTGGCGACAGCTAATCGATTATCCCGAAGCGTGGAAAGAAACATCATCAACGGCAATGTTTGGCTATGCAATGACGATTGGGGTGAAAAAAGGATTATTACCTGCGAAACGATATAAAAAAGCAAGTTTGAAAGCGTGGACAGCCCTTTCGAATTATGTAAATCCTCAGGGTGAAGTAACCGATGTCTGTGTTGGAACCGGTCAAAGCAAGGAAGCGAACTTTTACCTCACCAGACCCAAAACAACCGGCGATTTACACGGTCAGGCAGCTGTGCTTTGGTTTGCTTACAGTATGTTATTGTAAAAAACATATTTATTCTGAATTCTTTACCTGATTAATATTCAAAAATGATTTTCAATTTTTGAAAAATTAAAATTGGAATTATTGGTAAAAAATAAAAAAAAATCGGGATTGAAAATAGTTTTCAATCCCGATTTTTTTTTAATTTGTAAACGTGTTTTATTTTAAAAAATGTAACTTATAGTTGCTGAAATACGATGATTTTTAACAATATCAGGATCTGATATTAAACCTTTGTAATCAATATTACCATATTTCGCGGCTGTATATTCGTATTCACATCCCAATTTGAAATTGGGTAAATTGTAAGTAATGTGTGGTGCAACCCTGTAAAGTTGATCCAATAATAATTGATTTCCCTGATAGAAACCGTAACCATAAGCTACAAATTTCTTCGGCGTGAGTACTAAATCAGTAGTTGTTCCAAGATTTTTTGAAAAACCACCATATAAACCTACCTGAACTTTTGAACCATATGCAAAACTAAGCCACGAAGTCGATGTGTTGAAATTGGTATAGGTGTCAACCGTTAAAACATCTGAAATCTTCTTAGTTCCATTCACGCCATAACCGCCAATCATTAAATGTTCGCTCATATTCTGACCCAATACTGATTTGGCACGCACCTGAAATTTTTTATTCGTATAAGCTGCATAAGCTACTGCGGCACCCGAATTCAAACGGACATGATTTATTAAAAGTGATTTTCCATCTACTCCAACACCTGCCAAAAAGTTTTGAGATTTAAAATCTAAACCGACATGAAGACTTGGCAATAATCCGTTTTTCATATAACTTGCACTTGCACCACTTGGATTTGCTGCTGTAGAATAAGGACCTTGAGTCAAGTATTGCATTTGGTATGAGGCGGTTGCCAAAACAGATAAATTATCTGTAAAATTTTGTTTTACACGAATTTGAGGACTGCGATTAAACGATTGAAAGGGTGTGCCCACACTCAATGCCGGAGTTATTGGCTGTAAATTGTTATACAATGGATGCCAGGTTTGACCCACTAATAATTCGGTTTCTTCCCAATTTAATTTCAAATAAGCCTGTCGAATCCGAATCAGGTAGTAACTTGATGTAATACCTGCAAAATCGCACTCTATTTTTGCTGAAGTTTTAGCTCCGAAAAGGGGTGTTCCGGTAAAGTCAAAGCCTAATCGTGAAGATACAGACAACATTTCAGAATTTGGATAACTGTTAACATCCTCGCCATTCACTATTTCCCTTGGTTTTGGTAAAATATTGAATAAACCATCCAATGCTTCAACATTTTGTCTGGAATTTAAATACCAATCGCTCCGAACAAATCCGTAGAGTTTATAGCTTGCTTCCGGTTCTTTTGCTTTTGCCGAAATGAACATTGAAAAGAACAAAAATAAAAAAAGTATTTTTTTTAAATTCATGAAATAATTAATTTAAATAGTTTGATAATCAAGGATTTTGTAAATGTTCGATGAGTATTTTTACACCAATACCAACCAGTATTATTCCGCCTAATATTTCTACATTGAATTTCATGCGTTGTTTGAAATGAACGCCAATATGAACGCCTATGATGGTAAAAATAAAACTGATAATACCGATATTAAAAATGGCAAACCAAATTTTTTCGGGATAAGGAACAAAAACAATTCCTGTGGCCATGGCGTCAATACTTGTAGCAATTGCTAAAGTCAGCAGTATTTTCCATTTGAAAGGATTGGGTGTGATATCGCAATGAGGATCAATGGGTTTCAATCCTTCAATAAACATTTTTAAGCCAATAGCTCCTAATAATCCGAATGCGATCCAATGATCCAATGAACTTATAAACTTAGCAAATGTCAGACCTCCGAAATAACCGATAAGAGGCATCAATGCCTGAAAAAGTCCAAACAAAAAAGCCATACGAAGTACTTTTTTCCACTTCAGTTTTTTTAGACACATGCCTTTGCTGATGGAAACTGCAAAACAGTCCATTGCAAGTCCGATTCCGATGATGATGATTGAGAGGAAATCCATTTTTTATAATGTAAGAATGTAAGAATGTAAGAATGTAAGAATGTAAGAATGTAAGAATATATCCTGATTGCTATCTGGGGTAGAAAGTATCCTGGCTGATATTAGGAGAATGCTTTCTTAATTTTCGTTCTTACCTTCTTTACCCTTTTTTCTCATTTCTTTTTTTAGTTTATTTTCTGCTTCGAGATTTTTTTTACTGGTAATAATTATCTTGTTCAAGATCATAATTATTTCATCACAATCATGTATTAATGATTCGAACATTTTATCGTTAATAAACTCTGTATCATGTAATAATCTTAACCAAAATTTCGTCTCCTTAGCTTCTTTAAGCGAAATTG
>JAKLIM010000216.1 GCA_022709605.1 Bacteroidota bacterium
AATAATTTTACTTACCAAACCTTGCGTGATTATTATCAGAAATGGTATCGTCCTGATCAACAAGCTATTTTGGTAGTTGGCGATATTGATGTTGACAAAATTGAAGCAAAAATTAAAACCATGTTTGCTGATATCAAAGCAAAACCAAACGCAGGTGAACGTCCGGTTTATCCGATCATTGATAATGAAGAACCAATTATTGCCATTGTAAAAGATGCTGAAGCCCGCATGACACGTATTGAATTGGAATATAAACACGATGTAATGCCCAAAGAAGTGAAACTTTCGATGCAGGGATATGCAGTAAATGTTGTTAACAATCTTATTTCAATGATGTTAGGTTATAGAATTGATGAAATAACTCAACAAGCCGATGCTCCGTTTGTAGGTGCAAATGCATATTATGGTGAATTGGTTAAATCGAAAGATGCATTTCAGTTATTGGCAGTGCCAAAAGAAGGTCAGGAGCTTGCCGGTTTAAAAGCAATTTTACTCGAAGCTGAAAAAATGAAACGTTTTGGGTTTACCAATTCTGAACTCGAAAGAGCTAAAACTGATTTAATGAAATCGATGGAAAATGCTTATAACGACCGCGAAAATCAGAAAAACCGCAATCTTGTAAGCGAATATTATCGTCATTTTCTTAGTGATGAAGTTATTCCCGGTATAGAATGGGAATTTAACACCATGAAAATGATTTTGCCTAATTTACCAATTGATGCTATCAATCAGGTTGCAAAATCTTATGTAACTGACAATAACCTGATTGTTTCGTTTACCGCTCCTGAGAAAGCTGAAGTTAAAATTCCTTCGGAAGAACAAATCAGAACTGCTATTGCTGATACAAAAAAAGCTGAGCTGACTGCTAAAGCTGAGGAAACAATGAATAAACCATTGATTGAAAAAGCTCCTAAAGCCGGTAAAGTTAAAAAAGTTTCACAAAACAGTAGCCTTGGAACCACCGAATGGTTACTGAGCAACGGTGTAAAAGTGGTATTTAAACCTACAACTTTTAAGAAAGACGAAATTTTGCTTTCGGCTTACAGTTGGGGTGGAACATCAAAAGTAAAAGAAATTGCAGATTTACCTTCAGCTTCACTTGCAGCAAGCATTGTAAGCAATAACGGATTGGGAAATTACAGTCAGATTGAACTGAATAAAGTGTTAACCGGAAAAATCGCATCGGTTAATCCTTATATCAGTCAATTTTCTGAGGGATTCTCAGGAAAATCTTCTGTAGCCGATTTCGAAACTATGTTGCAGTTAATTTACCTGAATTTCACCGGTCAACGCAAGGATGATAATGCTTATACTGCCATGATAAACATGTACAAAGCAAGTTTGGCTAACAGCGCCAGCGATCCTCGAAAAGCATTTTCCGATTCAGCGAACTTAATGTTGACCAATCATAATCCACGTACCGTATTGATTAATCTTAATACCATTGAGAAAGTTGATCAGGACAAAGCAATGGCAATTTTCAAACAAAGATTTGCGTCAGCGGCCGACTTTACATTCATTTTTACAGGTAATGTAGATATGATGAATGATACTGTTAAAAAAGCCATTTGTACTTATCTGGGTGGTTTGAAAGGTAAAAAAGTGATTGAAAAAATTTCGGATGACAATGTTCGCAAACCGTTGGGTAAAGTAAACAAGTATTTCAATCAGGAAATGAAAGTGAAAAAAGCTTCGAACCTGATCATTTACAGCGCTAAAATTCCTTACGATTTGCAAAGTAAAGTCACTTTGACAACCATTGGTAGTATTCTAAACATCCGTTACCTCGAAAGCATTCGCGAAAAAGAAGGCGGATCGTATGGTGTAGGTGTGAGAGGAAGTATCAATAATATACCTATTGATGAAGCAGTTGTATTAATGCAATTCGATACCGATCCCGAAAAACAACAAAAACTGATGGGAATTATCCATTCGGAAGTAAAAGAAATTATTGACAATGGACCACGCCCGGACGATTTGCAAAAGGTAAAAGAAAACCTGTTGAAAAAATACGAGGAAGACTTGCGTGAAAATGGCTGGTGGCAAAATGCTGTGGCAATATATTATCAGGATAAATTGAATTTACCTGACAATTATAAAGCAGCGGTTGAAGCTCTTACTCCACAATTGATTCAATCTACTTTAAAAACAATTGCCGATCAGGGAAATGTGCTCGAAGTGGTAATGAAACCTGCTGAATAAGCTTTTTGGACATTTTGTATAAAAAAAGGAATATTTCTGATATGAAATATTCCTTTTTTTGCGTTATTACAAATTAAAAACCAAAGCAGACAGATAAAATAAACTGAAATTGAAATTTTAAAAACAATAATTAGTACTTTTGTTTCAAAATACATAGCATTCAGTTTATTCTGAAATTTTTACACATGAAAAGGGAATTCATCCGGTTTTTATTCATCATATTTTTTATTTTTCATCTCATTAGTATTAATGCAGATGAACCTTATTGTTCCAATCTGGGTTTCGAATTGCGGGATTTTACCAACTGGAAAGCATATACTTGGGTTGATAAACAGGATGGGACACTTACTTCTAAAATTTTAGGCGTTGCGGATGGAAGACATACAATTATAACAACCAATAGCTATGATTACACCGTTGATGGCGAAAATCTAAGACTCATTCCGAACGGATTTACTACATCGGTAAAACTTGGCTCTACTTATCTTGGTGGCGGAGGATTACATCAAAGTTTGACTTATCAAATTGATGTTACTCCCGAAAATGCATTTGTCATTTATCGCTTTGCAGTGGTACTTCTTGATCCACAAAATGATACGCACGAAAAAATAGACGAACCCAGATTCAAAGTCACATTATTGAAACAAAATGGAGATATAATTAATGATTGTGCCAATTACGATGTGTATGCTTCGGAAGCCAGAATTGGTGGTTGGCAACAATCCGTTAATAACTCAAAACTTTTCTGGCGCGATTGGACTGCTGTTGGTATAAATCTTTCGAATTACATTGGCCAAACCATCACATTAGAATTTATGTCGGCCAATTGTCGCCGAAGCGGACATTACGGTTATGCGTATTTCGTAGCTGAATGTCACCCTTTTAATATTACCGTTGATTATTGCGCCGGATCGAACGATGCATCGCTTACTGCGCCTGTTGGATTTGAATCGTACAACTGGACTGATAGCCTTGGAAATACAGTAGGAACTGATCGTAATCTTTTACGAAAGAATCCGCTTGAAGGCGACACCTATTCGTGTAATATGCTGTCGGCCACCGGTTGCGAAGTATCACTGAAAAGTACCATTTACCGTTTCGAACCGAATGCAGTTTTCAAAAACGATTTAATCGATTGCAACAAACTCAATAATACACTTCATTTTTACATCACCAATCCACCCACACATGGAACTTTAAAATTTAAATGGGATTTTGGAGATGGTACAACATCGACCGAAGCAGAGCCAATGCATTCATTTGAATCGGTTTCAGGATGGGTTCCGGTATCACTTGTAGTTGAAAATCCACCTTCAACCTGTAAAGATTCATTTACAAAAAACGTAGAAATCTTCAATCCTCCCTTGATAAAAATTTCGGGGGACACAACTTATTGCCCCGGCGAAACGGTAACATTAAAAAGCTATGGTGCAGATCATTACAAATGGAAAATTAATGGTGTAGAAATAAGTACGTCCGACTCGATAATTGTAGGTGCACCCGGAGGTTTAGTTGAGTTAACCGGATTCACAAGCAATAACGAATGCTCGGCATCGAAGTACAAAACTGTAATTGAAGAACCTTACTGGCCATTTACATCAACACCCGACACAACCTTTTGTGCTGGTGATAATTTAACCTTAACTGCTCGTGGAGCAAATTCGTACCGTTGGAGTTCAGACATGAAACCCGATTCAGTTTTATCAGTAAATTCAACACTGCTCGTCGAAAAATCGGGAAATTACATAGTTACCGGCACAAATCCGAACGGGTGTGAAAAAACCCTGAAAATAGTTGTAAGTAAAGACGAAATACCCAAAGCCGAATTTACGGCTTCTCCATTAATTATCAACAGTCGACACAATGAAGTAACCTGCGAAATTCCTCAGGAATCGGGTGTAAATTATTTCTGGAATTTTGGTGACAACGACGATTACGTTATTACAGGCAATCACCCGACTTATAAATACGAAAACCTTTCATCCGTAGGACAACATACAATAACTTTACTTGCTGTAAATGAAAATGGCTGTACAAAAACGGATACCGTACAAATTGTAATTGAGCCATTTTTCCCGAATGTATTTACACCAAACAACGATGATATAAATGATCTATTTCTACGCGGAATGCAAATACAGGTTATGGATAGAAATGGAATTGTTGTTTACGAAGGAATTGAAGGTTGGAACGGAAAACTTCATAATACGGGAAAATATCTGACTCCGGATACTTACTTTTATTATGCAACTTACGCTGATAACCAACAGAAAACACAAATCCACAAGGGCTATGTAACCTTAATCAGAACAAAACAATGAAAAAAATATTCATAATTTGTTTTATAGGAATACTTTCGGCTCAGTGGAATACGGGTTTTTCACAGTCCGATATCAGCATGGTAACACATTGGAACAACAGAGCCAACTACAATCCGGCCACCATTGCGCGACCCGATTATATTTATTTGTTTTCAAATGTGCGAAATCAATGGGCTGGTGTTTCCGGCGCACCCAAAGTATTAAATGTACAAGCATCGGGCTTCGTCGAAAGTTTAAATTCGGGCTTCGGAATTTCGTTGGTTGCTGATAAAATCGGACTTACGCAAGCATTGAATCCTACTTTATCTTATGCTTTTCGACTCCTCGATAGAAATGAAAATTCGTATTCGCTCGGAATTTCGGGTGGAATTTTCTCCAGATCGATGAATGTTTCGGGTTATGAACCGGAGAATATTACCGATCCTTTGCTATTAGCTGATTTCAACCGCATTATCAGTCCGGATGTCAATCTTGGGTTCGAATTTCAAAGTACTTTTTTTATCGGTGGACTGTCAACCACACATTTACTTTCAATGGGCAACGATAGTTTGTTCCTGAACTCAAACCACCGGTATGCTTACATGATATTTAAAAATACCGAATCAGATTATTTTAATTATCATGCAGGTATTCAATGCGTTAACAGAAGCAAGTTTTTTGTTGTTGAAGGGAACGCAGGTATTCGTTTCAAACATCCTACCGGACTTTTTGCCGGCCCACAGGAAATATTCGATATAGGAATAAGCTATCGTACAACACATCAAATGTCATTTCTTTTCGGAATTGTGCCACTTCCCGACTTACGCGTTGGTTATGCTTACAATGTTAGTTTCGTTCCCGGCTACCAGGCCAATGGAACGCATGAAATTATGTTCGAATATCGCATTCCGGTCAAAGAATTCACTCAGGACAGTAATTCATGGTATTATTGATCCCCTTCAAAATTATACTTAATGCTGCTTAAAACTCATTTTGCAAATCAGTTTATGTATTTTAATGCAATTTAATTTCAAATAAATGTTAGAGATGTAGAAAATACAAAACAAAAACATTACATTTGCAACCCTTTTTAAAGAAAAATATTATTGGTAAAAAATTGATATCCTTTCTTTGTAAAAATGGACTAATATTGAAAGTTTTTTAATATGAAAATAATTTTCTTTTTGTTATTCTTTCCCTTACTCACTTATGCGCAACCGAAAGCCGGGTATTACGATACAGCTGTTGGAAAAGCAGATGCTGCGCTAAAAACTCAGCTTTATTCAATTATTTCTTCGGGCTACATTACGAATAGTTATACCTATTTGTATACAATTTACGATACAAGTGATGTCACTTCCACAGGCAATGTCTGGGATATGTATTCAACCTGTACCTGGACACCGGGAGTAAAGAAATGTGGAAATTATTCTACAGTTTGCGATTGTTATAACAGAGAACATTCCATTCCGCAAAGCTGGTTTAACGAAGCCTCACCAATGGTTAGTGATGCTTTTCATATTTATCCTACTGATGGAAAGGTAAATGGACAACGCAGCAACTATCCTTTTGGTGAATGTGCAAACGGAATTTCACTGAGTAAAGGTTTAGGAAAGTTAGGAAGTTCAACTTTTACAGGTTATTCAGGCACTGTTTTCGAACCCGTTGATGATTATAAAGGTGATTTTGCCAGAACCTATTTTTATTTTGCCACCCGTTATCAAAACATAATGACTACGATTGGAGGCGAATCGTTCAACAACACCACTTATCCTTCACTTTCAGAATGGAGTGTGAATTTATTTTTGAAATGGCATAGACAGGATCCGGTTTCCGAAAAAGAAACAATTCGGAATAATGCAGTGGAAGTTCATCAGCACAACCGAAATCCGTATATTGATTGCCAGTCGTCACCGACAACAAAGAGATTGGGCGAATCTGTTTTGGTAATCAGCTCGAGCAACCTGAAATTATCCGGCGAAGTGTCCTGGAATTCATCAACCAGAACGTATTGGTAGGTGTCCC
>JAKLIM010000217.1 GCA_022709605.1 Bacteroidota bacterium
TGTGTAGTACTTGCATCGAACCCTACCAAATCATCCGAAAATGTTTTGTTCACTGTTGCCACAATGACCGGAATTTTTAGTTTCAATTCTGATAACGCTTTTTGTATCGGCTTAATTTCGCTATAACTAAGTTTTTTGTAGAAATGAATAACCAAGCCGGAAACCCTTGGATTTATTTTGCTGAAATTAATTACTGCCAGTTTTATTGAACCTGCCAGTTGAATTATTTGTGCAGAGCTGAAACACTCAAAGCCATGAAATTTACCTTCGTTGGTAAAACTGAAAGCACTACCTATGTACTTTTTTCCTAACTGACGGTTGGTGTAAGCGCTCACCCCGATCACCAATTCCTCGGTATGCTGCTTTTCAAAACTCCAGGGTTTACCGCCCAGTTTTGCAAATATTGCCACCGCTATATTGGGCAAACTGTAACAAAAACCCTGTTTTAGTTGGGCCTTTGTTATTTTTTCTTCGCTGGTTTTGATCTTCAACGATCTATCCTTCCCCCAGGCTTTATCCACATCCAATGCCTGCGATACAATACCGTACGACAACAAATGTTCTTTGAGCTCATAATAAATATTTCGCTCAGCTGGCGATGTACTGTATTTTGAATGCGGTGAAAGATATATGGCAACATACCGTTTGGATCTATCGTTTTGCTGATTCTCCAGTTTTGCTTTCAAAGCATTTTTAATTTCCGGTAAGGGGTTATTTTTATCCTTAAACCAGATACTTGATCTTTGCTCAGTATTGTATTCAAGTTTCAGATATTCGTATATACCTTTAAACTCCGAAGGGTACTTACCCAGAAAATATTCGTTAACCGTAGCAGCCAGGGGTTTATCATTTTCATGCCCGATAAAGAAAAACACCACTTTCTCATCCAGTAATTCTACGGGTCCGTATTGTGGCATACCATATTTGGGTTGCGTATGCGTACCTTTTCCAAACTGTAGTTTTCTGATTTTATCAGTATTAAAGTACAAAGGTGTAGTTTTTTTCCATGTTGCTTCTATTTCAAAAAGCTCCTTAAGCGCATTATTATCAAGGTAGTCCTTTTTAAACCGATTCGCTTCGTCGAAAAATTTCAGGTAACGGTTGCTCTTATCCGGGGCCGGATAAGTGAATCTGAGTTGCGATTTCAGTGCAGGATTCAAACATGGAAATACTTCGTTGAGATTTCTCCGCGCTTCATCACTCAAATATTTATACATTTGCACATCGGTTTTATACAGCACCCAGCCTATTGACTCTTTGGGAGTTTCAGAAAATCCGGGATGGCTCACCGCATGATTATAAACCGAATGCACTTCACCGGGAATTACGAGTAGCTCAAATGCTTTTTCTTCGTAATTAAACTGAACCCGCAGCGTAAACACACGGTAACCTGTACAATTTTTATAGGTCGTTGGGGCTTTAATCCAAACTTCGGTATCCGATAAAAAATTGTTCCGGCATGGGAATCCCAACGATTTGAAATGAAGGGTCAACTGCAATGTACAGTATTTTTTCAGGAACGAAATGGACCAACACGTTTCACTTTCATTGCAAAATTCGGGCGATACAGCCCTGGTTACCGACATCCGATCGGGTGTTTCGGGGCTTATTCGTGCGTAAACATCCTTTGCATCAGGCTGCAGCAGGTTTTCTTTGATGAGTTGTGCTATGTCTTTTTCCGATAATTTCACGGCTTGGGGTGTAGCTTCACTCGTGAGGTAAACAGTAATTTTCTTGTGCGTAAACCTTAATTTCAGCACATTCAGTGTCAGTTCGGTGGGCAATGTATTCATATTCCGGTTTTTTTGGTTTTGGCTTTTGATTTTTCAAGATAAAGGTTCAGTTCGGTCTCGGTAACAAACCACTTTTTCCCCAATTTGAATCCCTTGATTTCTCCCTTCTCTATCCACCGGCGAATCGTTCGTTCATCGCCTAACTTCATACCCGACAATTCTTTTATCGACAGTATTTTCTCAACGACCGCACCAGTGCTTGATTCAGCTTTTGTTTCCGGTTTAAACTCCGTTGTAAACTGATCCGGTTTTTTACTTTGAACACCGGCAATCGCGGGTCTTTTCTTTATAAAACACTTCACGGGCGGCATTTCGCCCACCAAGGCGGTATAAAGTGTGGCCTCATCCATTTGCTTACCGGGTGTAGCGCCTAATGTATTTTGGAATTCAAGATATGCTTTGGCCAGGCAAACTTTCAGTAGATGAAACACATAACTGTTGGCTAATTTTTCGTTGTCAACATCTTTCGGCGGAGCAATAAAATCATAATCCGGGTAGTTATGTTCGCGCATCTCTTCCCCGGTTTTTATCAGCAAGGTTTTCAGATGCCTGTCCAGTAAAGTCAACCGCCAATAGGCACGCACCTCCGTATCACTCTGTGCACCAATCTCTTCCAGCAATTCATTACAATACCAATAGGTTTCAGCTATTAATCGTTGGTAATAAAATCTGCATTTATCATTCAGGGGTTTAAAAAAAACGAGGGAGTAAGTACCCTTATCGGCAACAGCTTGTACTTCGATGCGTAGTTCTTCATCAAACAGAAAAGCATCAATGT
The DNA here is from genome assembly GCA_022709605.1 of Bacteroidota bacterium. GTDB lineage: Bacteria > Bacteroidota > Bacteroidia > Bacteroidales > Paludibacteraceae > Paludibacter. The sequence goes on from JAKLIM010000217.1 coordinate 2,572, forward strand.
GGTTCGATGCAATATTCGGATGCATCCCACCATACAGTATATTGTCGAAAAGCGGAAAACGAAAATCAGAATTTATCATAGATGGTTGTATTATTTCTACAGCCCAATCATCTTACTGTCAGACCGTAAAAGAATTAATACAACAAATGTAGCAATTATTTATTTAACAATAACGACGAAATTAAAAAGTTATCAACAATTTTAATCGATACGTTTCAGTTTTTTTACAACTAACGAGTTTAATAAAAATATTGGTGAGTTTTCTAATAAATTCTTTGAGATGTAAACCCGGGTGTATGTATTGAATACGACCAATACACTTAAAATTTATGTCGGCATGGCTTGCCAAACTTTCCCTTTCAACAATTTGCCGTTTTCGTATTTATTGCGTTTTACGCCATCGCTGCCCCGGGTACCCCATTGCTTGATGCCTGTGCGACATTACCTCAGCATAACAGTGCGCACAACCTGCCGAATGCTTCGTGCAACCCGTTATCGGATTCCAGGTTTTATCTGTCCATTCAATTTTAGTGGTTTTCATTTTGAGCTTCTAAAAAATTACTCACAACGATTGAATTTTATTACTTCAATTCAAAAGCATAAATATAATTTAAATCATTTATTGATGAAATTAAACCAAAGCGTTTTATAAGTGCATATAATATTCGGCTTCTGCCGGATATTTACTATATAATTTAACTACGTCCATTTTCCCTAAAAACATAAGTTCGTCTGAATTAAATGGTGGTCCCTGTTGCATTAATTCTTCAAATCTTTTCATTGCCTGTTCAGATTTATCTGGCAATAATCCTTTTTTTTTCAATTCCTGATATTCATTTTCATCTAAATCAAGATCAGACTTTAAACTTCTTTTGTTTATCATTTTTTATTTTTTAAAATGTAATTACCCTATTTACAATCTTTACCCAAGTCTTTATTTGTATATTTGCGTTATTACTCTTTTATAACATTTCTCATATCCAATTTTTAATTTCAGTCGCAATTTTCAACTGCCACGCTCTCACATCTCCCGTTTCCACATTAATAGGAAAAACCGAACACTGCATTTTCTCATTAATTTGGGAATCTCTATTAAAATATGTTCCTTTAATTCTTTCGCCTCCTCCCGGATATACCAAAGCTGTTTTTTTCGCATTGAAATATTCATGATAGACATACATCTGCCTCAAATCGTCGGGTGATGGATTATAGCCGTTAAGGTTTTTCCATTTAGTATCCAAAACAACACAATTAACACAATCCTTATTGATAACAATATCTGGTCTCATTCCTGATCCTCGTCCTCCATTATCCGGCTGCCAAAAGTGTTTTGAACTTTGAGCTGTGACAGTAATATCATCAGAATGTCTCCTTAAACTTACATACACAAACTGTTCCCAAAGTTTATTCATATCAAACATTAACGCCAGTACATTATTTCTACCCTTGCTCACATCCGGGTGATATTGCAATAGCAACAGTTTTGCAATTTCAATGGCTTTACGATAACCCTCGCTTTTTCTGTTAAATACCAATTTTTCAAATGTTGCCTCTGTAACTTTTACCGTAGGCATTTCGGGAAAAAACAACAATAAAGCTCCTATTCGACTGTGTAATGAAGCATTGGTGTTTATTTGCTGTATAAACTTTATAGCCGTGTAAAGTACAAAATGAAGCTGGTGTTCATTATCGTAAGTAGAATGACGCACATAAAACCGTTCCTGATGTGTCAGGTTTTGCTGTAAGTGTTTTCCAAAAAGCAGATTTCCTTTCAATGCCGTCACATTCCCTTCTTTTTTACGGTATTGTTTTATCAGGCCTGCATGAAGCAAATATTCCACTTCGCTGATAAACATTTCGATATACAAATCAAGCACCGTATTGGGTTTTATCTTTAAATGACTGCTGCTGGTTACCCGAATATCAAAACTACCTACAGCACGCATCATATTTATCAACATATTACGCCATTTCTTGTCCTCTGATTCAGAATGTGTGGACTTATCTGCTTTAGGTAAAACCTCAATAAGCAAATTACCAACCTGAATAACCCCCACAAATTCATTGAATTGAACCCCATTATGTATCAGCGAATAATAGGGTACACCTTTATCCCCATAGTATTTTTGAAGTGCAAGCAGTTTGGCAGCATCAAACTTACAACCAGTTATTACCTGGTCCAGTTTTATGCGCTCATGCTCAAAAACGGTAATATGATGCCTTGCGATATTCAAATCAGTTGCTTAAAAGAATGTGTAAAGCTTCGATAATATTAAAATCATCATCTATTTTTCGAGTAGAATATATTTCTCCTTCGGCAAATCCAGAAGCATCGTAATTGCTACTGAATTTTGCAAAAACATCATTTGTTTTTGTTTCAACCGATACAAATCCGCTGCCTAACACCAGTCCAATCTTTCCATAATCACCAAAGAAGTATTCTTGCAACAATGGGATAATCTTATTCCGGAAGGCGAATTTTAAATCATCGACATCGCTTACACACATAAAATAACTATGTCCTATTTGATGATCTTTGTCCAACAATACTTCTATACGTTTATTGATGGTTTTAAGTACCTGAACCAAATCAATATCTTCAACCATTCCATCTTTTGCATGACCATGTGCTTTGATTAAATCCGGTTTTGGTGGCATTTCCTCGAAACTAAACCTTCTACGTAATGCAGTATCTAATGCTTCTACACTACGGTCGGCAGTATTCATTGTGCCAATAATAAAGAGATTTGGCGGAACACCAAATTTCTCTTTGCTATATGGTAATGTAACCTCTAAAGCTTCTGAATTACCTAACCTTTTATCATCTTCAATCAATGTAATCAACTCCCCAAATATTTGCGATACATTGCCACGGTTGATTTCATCAATAATTAAGACAAAATTCTGTATTACTTTGGAAGATTTAGTCGAATAATCATACTTGCTTTCAAGATATTTGACAACGCCGGTAAAATATCCACCCCAACCGTCAAACATAAGTTCTCCATTGATTTGTCTTTGTAAGTTCTCTTTTGTCAATGTGCCTTGTAATTGTTTCTTAACTCCGGTATATAAAGACAAATTGCCGTTTGAATTTAATCCTATTTTGAAGTCTTTACCTGTTGGCGTGTTAAGAGTTATCTGCTCTTTCTCAATGAGTTCTTTTTGCAATTTTTCATAAGCAACGCTAAAATCAACCTGGTTTGGAGTTTGTGCTACCTGACATATTTTTTTAAATATGCCATCTTGAATATTATAAAAAACTTTATCATTTAGAGTTATAGGTTTAATACCTTCAATAAAATCCTCATAACTCATACTTTGATGAAAAGTTGTAAATACAATCTGACCATCATTTACTAATCTTTCAAATTCTTGTTTTATAAATTTTCTATCTTGATTCAAATCAAAATCAGGATTGATGATTTCAATTGCCCTGTTGATAGTATTGTAGGTTTTTCCTGTTCCCGGAGGGCCAAATAGAATCTGATTCAGTGGTTGCTTCGAAGACTTCATAATCTGTATTGTTTGTTGTTCTATTTTAGAATATTCTATTTCAGGTTCTTTTTTAATTGGTGATAAGTTGTCTTGTACCGGGCTGGAAGCACCATTATAAAACTCAAATTCCCGAACGGGAATTGGAGTTATTTTCTCTAAATTATTTGCAAGAAACACTATTCTGGCTTTTTTATTCTTATCAACATAATTATTGAAATTCTCATGGAAATCCCTTATTTTGTAGCTCCCCGACCATTTTTTTTCATCTAGTTCCTTCTGACTTTCTAAAAAATCGATAATTGTTGCTTTGTACTTAACAAAGCCACCTGAACAATAATATAAATTAAAAGAATCGCCCCTTTCTATTATTTCTTTCAAAAATCTGGTGGTTCTATTGGTGCCAGTTGGACGCTTAGAATTCCACAATATCAATGTATCAAAAGCTCCTTGTTGAA
>JAKLIM010000218.1 GCA_022709605.1 Bacteroidota bacterium
CAAAAATTGAATTTGATATTATCTTTGTCGTCATAAAGCATCGCCATACTTTCTTGTATGGTTTGGGTCGCTCCTGTAGCGACCTTTTTTTATTCCTTAATTTTGGATTGACAATGAAAAGAGTTACTGTTTATATTGATGGATTCAATTTTTATTACGCACTAAAAAGGACAAAGAAGATTGATTCTGATTGGAATCAATTTTATTGGATTGATTTTGTAAAATTGTTTTCGTTTTTTTTAGGTGAAGATCAAGAGCTTGTCAAAGTTATATATTTCACAGCCTCACCGCTAAGTCCCCAAAAAAGCAGTCGTCAAAGTGCTTTGTTAAATGCAAACAAACTTATTAATGATAGTAAATCATTAGTGTCCACTAAAATAAATTAAGGTTTGGATTTTTTTTATATTATGTAAATTTGGGTTTTGACTGAATCGTAAGTAACTCATTTATAAGCTGAAATTTTTCAAGATAAAATGAATTCAATATTTTTTGAGATTTTTAAGTAATTTATTGCTAAAATATAAATTCAAATCGTCACTCTGTCCATTTACTGGCAAACCCTTTGACTATAAGGTTTTCAGAAGAATGTTAATGATATTAAGTAGACACTCATGATAGTAAATTTGAAGTTATACGTGGAAAGTACTTTTCAAAACAGATTAATTGTCCGAATTGTAATTTTTCAATTGAAAAGCCTGAAGAAAAGAGAACCGATGTGAATATTTCTGTACAATTAATAGGTGATTGTGCATTAAATAAGACGGACATACTGATTTTAGTTACAGCAGATAGTGATTTAGTTCCACCAATAGAATTTATACAAAAACATTATCCTCTAAAAAAAGTTAAGGTGTATTTTCCCCCAAATTCAATTTGTAACGATTTAAAAGACACAATAAAGATAAAGAACGGAAAAATTATATTGCTTAAAGATAATAAGGCGAAATTTTTTAAAAGTATTATGCCAGATATTGTATATAATTTCGATGGATCTAACAGTATTTCAATTCCGGCTAAATGGAAAACACCTTAGAAATGTAAACAACAGATGCTGAAAGCAAAATTGCTTCGCTGAAAGAGAGTATTGCAGCGCTGAAGAAATAATTTAGAACATTTAATAAACCGCATAAACCGGAAGTGAATTTTTCGGGTTTGTGCGGTTTTTATTTTGTAGTGTTTCGGGTTGTTTTGATCAAAGTGTGGGAAAAGATCAGAATTTTCTGATTTATTCCCACACTTTGATCATTTTTTTCAAATTCAAAGTTTGATCCTCTTTAGACTTTATTTACCTTACAAATGCAATATCGGCAAAACTTCTTTTCACACCTTTTTTGAAATTCGGTTTCGGATAACCGAAAACAACAAATAATCCTTCGCGGGATTTGTATTTTACGCCCCACTTTTTACGGAATTTTTCAGCATTTTTACTGTTTTGAATAAATGGATGTATTGCCCCGAGCATGCAGGTTCCAAGTCCGAGCGATTCTCCCGCAATCATGGCATAAGTGGCTGCAATAATCGGATCGGCAGGATCGGCGTAAGGCGAACCGTAAAAATACATGGCTAACGGGGCATCGTAATTGATCCAGTTTTCACCTTTTTCCATCTTGTCGACATAAACACCAAAAATCGGTTTGATAAAACTACGCATCATTTCGTCATTTGCTTTTCCCCAAAATGGTCGCATTAAAATCAGAAACCAATTGGAGGCAAACCAACGCATACCTTTCAGAAAAACAGAATATTCCTCTGCAAAACGATGAACCTGGTCTTTATTTTCGAGGACTAACACATGCACATCCGAGGGTGGAATTCCCATTGGTGCAGTTTGAGCAGCCTCGAGTATCTGATTTATCTTCTCCGGTTCTACAGCTTTATCCTTAAATTCCCGAATACTCCGTCGGCGTTGGAGCAGCGACAACAAGGATTTATAATCTGAAACCGATTCTTTTGCAGGCAATTCAAATATATCGCCGGCTGTCAGACAACGACCTTCGATTTTAATGGCATTTGTGGGACAAACCATCATGCAATTTCCACAAGCAATGCACCCAAAAACCGGATTTGCAGATTCCCGAACTTTTCCATTAAACATTTCGAGATCAAAATCCGAACAGCTATCAACACACTTTCCACAGCCGGTGCAAAGCGATTCATCAATCAGGATGGCAGCTTTATTTTTTGTACGTGAAGTTGGAATGGGCATTTTTTTTATTTACGATTTACAGATTTACGATTTGCAATTTTGTAAGACTTTCATTTTTTCATTAAAATAATAGAATAACGAATGCAAAATAATTGTTATTCAATGGTTTAAAATAAAATGCACATTACAAATGCTGATTTGAAATATGCATTCAATAATAAATTAGGATTAGATGGCCATTTTTCGCAATACTTCGAACACTAAAATAGCCGGCCACACGATGGCTTTGAGAAATCCAAGCACTCCCATCCAAAAAGTGGTGGCTTGCGAAATAAAATAAATGGCTGCGCCAATGAACCCAAATCCATAAACAGCTCCACCAGAAGCATTTGACCCGTGATTTCTTGTTGGTTTACAACAATCTTTTGAATTTTCTTCGTTCATAATTTTTTAAATTTTACCAATAATTACAACATAATTCTTTCCATATTTCTTTGCGCATTTCGGACAAGTAGTGTACCACATATATTGTTTTCCGGGTTGGAGTCCTTTTGCTTTCGCTTTTTCTTCAAAATCAGCACTCCATTTTCCGGTTTCGTTAAAGCTACCTTCGTAAACTCTACTATAAAATCTACCCGTTATTTTTATATTTTCAGCACCCGAAATCTCTTTATCTACAGCCAGATATAAATCCATGTTCCATTGAGATGTGTGAGCAGAAAGACTCATCCAATCCAGCATTTCAGTTTTGGCATTGTCAATTGTTCGATTCAGTTTTTTCATTACCGATCCAAAATTCAATGGAATGTAAAATAAAGTACATACTTTACCCTTGATAAAGAGCTTATTATCCCATTCAAATTCTTTGTCGTCCCATGGAACAGGATCGAAAGGCGGGCAACATTCAATATCTATGACCTTTTTACTCATATTTATAAGAATTTTTAAGGTTGAATCTCAAAATATTACGACAAATGTAGTGTATTTTTTCAATATTTATTCAATTTTTAATATGAAATTTTAAGCTAATTATACAAAAAAAGCATTGATCTGAATCAATGCTTTTTAGTAATTTTATAAAAATCAATTAGTTATATTATTTATACAATCTTTCTTGTGTGGCCTTAATTTCATCCGATGTAACATAATCGTCATAATCCATTTGCTTGTCAATAATTCCATTGGGTGTCAATTCAATAATGCGATTACAAACAGTTTGAATAAATTCGCGGTCGTGTGAAGCCATCAGCACATTGCCCTTGAAATTTACAAGCGTGTTGTTAAATGCCTGAATAGACTCCAAATCGAGATGATTGGCAGGCGAATCGAGGACCATAACATTGGCATTTTTAAGCATCATGCGCGAAATCATGCAACGCATTTTTTCACCTCCTGAAAGCACACTGGCTTTTTTGAAAATTTCTTCTCCGGCAAATAACATCTTTCCAAGATAACCGCGGATAAAAAACTCCGTTGTATCGCTCGAGTACTGTCCAAGCCAATCCACAAGATTTAAATCTGTATTAAAAAATTCGGAATTATCAAGCGGAAGGTAAGCATGAGTAATCGTAACTCCCCAATTATAAGATCCGGTATGGTTTTTATCATGTCCGTTAATAATTTCGAAAAATGCAGTCATTGCTCTTGAATCGCGCGAAACGAAAACAATTTTATCATTTTTCTCCACATTGAAATTTACGTCTTTAAATAATACAGTACCATCATCCGTCACTTTGGTTAATCCATGAACTTCGAGCACCATATTCCCGGGATCACGTTCGGGAGTAAAAATAATTCCCGGATATTTACGGGTAGAAGGTTGAATTTCGTCCACATTCAGTTTTTCGAGCATTTTCTTCCTGCTGGTAGCCTGTTTCGATTTAGCAACATTGGCACTGAAACGACGAATAAACTCTTCCAATTCCTTGCGTTTTTCATCGGCTTTTTTACTCTGATTTTGTTGCTGACGAAGCGCCAGCTGGCTTGATTCGTACCAGAAAGTATAATTTCCGGAGAAAAGCGAAACTTTTCCGTAATCAATATCAACGGTATGCGTACTTACTGCATCCAAAAAGTGACGGTCGTGCGAAACTACCAAAACTGTATTTTCGTAATTTGCCAAATAATTTTCGAGCCACATTACGGTGTCAAGGTCAAGGTCGTTGGTTGGTTCATCAAGCAGCAAATTGTCGGGTTTCCCAAACAAGGCGCGTGCTAGCAAAACCCTCACCTTTTCCATGCCTTCAATGTCTTTCATGTACTGGTAATGCAGGTCTTCCTTTATTCCAAGTCCGCTGAGTAGGGATGCAGCATCGCTTTCGGCATTCCAACCGTTCATTTCGGCAAATCTGTCTTCAAGTTCCGATGCACGTAAACCATCGGCATCCGTAAAAATTTCCTTTAAATAAATGTTATCCTTTTCTTCTTTTATCTTCCAGAGTTGACTGTGCCCCATCATAACGGTATCAAGCACGGTCAATTCATCGAATTTATTGTGGTCCTGCTCAAGAACAGAAAGTCGTTCGCCCGGTCCAAATAAGATAGATCCACGAGTAGGATCGAGTTGTCCGCTTATCATTCGGATAAGTGTTGATTTTCCGGCGCCGTTTGCCCCAATAACTCCATAACAATTCCCTGCAGTAAATTTCAAATTCACATCAGAGAATAAAACGCGCTTACCAAACTGAATGGCAAGATTTGATACAGTAATCATAAATGTATTTTGAGATGGTTTTTTTATAAAAACAAAGAATAGAACCCATCTGTTTTCGAGATTTGTTCTATTCTCATATTTTATTTAAATCTTTTTTTAAAAGTGATTCAATTATTCAATAATTCCCAATATCCGGGCGTTTTTTGAGATTTTTTCGATGGCTTCGTCAACCTGTTCAAAAGTATGGGTAGCCATAAGCGAAAATCTGATGAGCGAGTCTTCGGAAGGTACAGCAGGTGATACCACAGGGTTTACAAATACGCCATCATCCATAAGCATGCGGGTCAACATAAACGTTTTGGTATTATCGCGTACGTAAAGCGGAATAATCGGAGTTTCGGTAGGTCCGATTTCGAAACCGGCTTTCAGGAATCCTTCTTTACTGCGATTTGTATTTGCCCACAAAGCATCTTTGCGCCAGGTTTCTTCAGCCATTACATCCAAAGCAGCTAATACACAACCTGTGGATGCAGGAGTAATTGATGCACTGAAAATTAAGGTGCGTGAATTATGTTTCAGAAAATTAATTATGTTTTCGTCGGATGCAATAAATCCACCAATTGTTCCCAGGGATTTACTGAAAGTTCCCATAATCAAATCTACATTGTCCGATTGTCCGAAATGTTCGCAAACGCCGGCACCTGTTTTACCAAAAACACCAAGCGAGTGTGCTTCGTCAACCATTATTGATGCATTGTATTTCTTCGAAAGTTCTACTATTTCAGGTAATTTGGCAACATCACCTTCCATACTGAAAACTCCATCAGTCACAATTACTTTCAATTTATCCGGATCACATTTTTTGAGTATTTTCTCAAGCGAATCCATATCGTTGTGACGATACTTAAATTGTTTCGAAAATGACAATCGTTTTCCCTCAATAATTGAAGCATGGTCGTATTCATCAAAAATCAGGTAATCTTCACGACCGGTGATACAAGGCACCACGCCTGAATTGACCATAAAACCTGTGGCATAAACCAAAGCTGATTGTTTGTGTACTAATTTGGCGAGTCTATCTTCAAGTTCCAAATGAATGTCCAATGTTCCATTCAGGAAACGCGATCCTGCGCATCCGGTGCCATATTTTTCGATGGCTTTAATGGCTCCTTCTTTGAGCCTTGGGTGATTAGTTAAACCAAGATAACTGTTCGATCCGAACATTAAAACGGGTTTTCCATCAATTTTTACAACTGTATCCTGATCTGATTCAATAGGACGAAAATAAGGATAAACGCCTGCATCTTTTGCTTTTTGAGGGGCATCGTATTGTCCCATTACGTTACTTAGTAGACTCATAAAGTAATTAATTGATTAATAAAACGGGTGCAAATATACTGCTTTTTTCTGAAAATGTCCTTTTTTTTGCATCAAGCAACTTATTTAATTATCTTTGCACATCGTAGGAACAATCATAATACACACATGTACAAGCAGATAGACGTAATATTTCTGCCGGATTTAGCCAAAAAATCTGAGCCGGAATGGAAAAGATTTTTTGTTAAAAATAAAAGGAAACTTGAATCGATGGACACCAAAATTCATGAGATACATGATGAAATTTCAGGTAAAACCGACTGTCTGAAATGTGCTAATTGTTGCCGTACATTGGGTCCGCGAATTACAGATAAGGATGCCGAACGCATGGCAA
>JAKLIM010000219.1 GCA_022709605.1 Bacteroidota bacterium
AATAATAAGAAATCGGAATTTCTAAACACGAAACCTGAAACGTGTAACGTGAAACTCAAACTTTCAAACATCAAACTTTTCAAACTTAATAATAAATGAGCGACCAACGATATAATTTAAGAGGTGTTTCTGCTTCCAAAGAAGATGTTCATAATGCCATAAAAAATATTGATAAAGGCCTTTTTCCAAAAGCTTTTTGTAAAATAATTCCGGATTTTCTGGGAAATGACCCTGAATACTGCAACATTATGCACGCCGACGGAGCGGGTACAAAATCGTCATTAGCATACATTTATTGGAAAGAAACAGGCGATTTATCGGTCTGGAAAGGCATTGCTCAGGATGCCTTAATCATGAATATTGATGATTTATTATGTGTTGGTGCAACGGATAATATTCTTCTTTCATCTACTATTGGTAGAAACAAGAATTGCATTCCGGGAGAAGTAATTTCGGCAATCATTAACGGCACAAATCAATTGGTTGAGGAATTGGCCGAAATGGGCGTAAATATTTACCCAACCGGAGGCGAAACTGCCGATGTAGGCGATTTGGTACGAACTATAATTGTTGACAGTACAGTTACCTGTCGCATGAAACGCTCTGATGTTATTGACAATGCAAACATTAAAGCAGGAGATGTAATTGTGGGACTTTCGTCGAGTGGACAAGCCACTTACGAGAACGAATACAACGGCGGCATGGGAAGCAATGGATTGACATCGGCCCGACATGATGTGTTTGCCAATTATTTAACTGTAAAATATCCCGAAAGTTATAATGGTGACATTCCTCAGGAATTAGCTTATTCAGGCTCATGTAAATTGACAGATGTAGTTGAAGGACTGGATATTAACGCAGGAAAATTGGTTCTTTCACCAACACGGACGTATGCTCCTGTTGTGAAAAAGCTTTTAGCAGAATTACGTTCTGAAATTCATGGCATGGTGCATTGTTCGGGAGGTGCTCAAACCAAGATTTTGCATTTCATTGAAAATCTGAAAGTTGTAAAAAATAATTTATTTCCGGTTCCTCCTTTATTTAAACTGATTCAAAAAGAATCGGGAACGGATTGGAAAGAAATGTACAAAGTTTTCAATATGGGTCACCGCTTGGAAGTGTATTTGCCAAAAGAATATGCTGAAAAAGTGATTGAAATTTCCAAATCTTTCAACATTGATGCTCAAATCGTTGGATATTGCGAAGCATCAGATAAAACTGAATTGTTGATTGAAAGTGAGTTTGGGAAGTTTGAATATTAAGCAGAAATAATCTGACTTCCCAGAGATTTGAGAACTAAATAGCTGGCGTTTTTATTAATACATTCAATTTTAATATGAAATTAAACGATTTTTTCTCTCCAATCTTTTTTATCGCTTTGGGAACTGCTTTTCTGGCAGTTTCGGTTTGGGTTTGGATTAGCAAAGGTAAAAATGCGAAAGCCATAAAAGCAAAATACAAATTGGGTGGAATGATTCTGACCTTGTCATTTTTTGCTGCAAGTTGCGAATCAGTTGTACAACCTCCCGAAGTGACCTGTTATATGGTTGCTCAGTCTTATGTTTACATTCCTACTGAAAATAACAAAGCAATTTTATCAACCGGCGATACACTTTTTGTTGCAATTGCAAATCCGAATTTCGCTTATTATTCATATTCGATGACTGATTCGACCAAAACAAATATTTTACAGGAAGGAATGATGATTAAATCTACAGATACCAACTTTCATATTATTCCCATTAAAAATTCAATTAAGTATTCCGGAAAAATTGCAATTGATTTTTATGGCGAAACTAAAAACAAAATTCAAAAAGAACAATTGATTGGAAGTGGTTTTTTCAACTTTAAATAAAAAATTAACCTTTTACAATTTACGGCATGAAAATTAAAGATGTATTCTCGCCCCTGTTTTTTTTCGTTTTGGGAACTGCTTTTCTCGCAATTTCCTTGTGGGTTTGGTTTAGCAATGGTAAAAATGCGAAAGCCATAAAAGCAAAATACAAATTGGGTGGAATGATACTTTCGTTATCATTTTTTGCAACAACAGGTTGTGAACCGGTAATAACATGTTATGACCCTGTACCTGAAGAATATGTAATTATCCAAAAGAATATTGAAGATTCAATATTCTTAGGCGATACAATTTCGGTTATTGTTATGAGTTTTGGTTATCCAAATTTCTCTTATTCACTTTCGGATTCAACTGTAACTAAAGTGATTCAGGAAGGAATGTTAACAACAAAAAACAACAATGCGCATGAATTCAGTTTTGTTATTGACAAAGATTTAAAATACACAGGGAAAGTGAAATTTGAAGTTTTTGGAGAACTAACTACTGAAATAAAGAAAACGAAACTGATTCATTACGGAATCTTCATGCTTTATGCCCCCAAAAATTAAACTTAACCTGCTCGTTTTCGAACTGACTGATGCCTGTAATCAGCAGTGTAAATTTTGTTACAATCATTGGAAAGGACTTGAAGAATCACCCCAAACAATAATTTCGGAATACTCAAAAGTAAATAAAGTGCTGAAAAAAGTGCTTTCGCAAGCCGAAGTTAGTTCCATTTCACTTTCGGGCGGCGAACCAATGCTTTTCTCACGCATTCACGACCTGATTCTTACCGCTCGTTTTCATAAATCGCAGGTCTCGGTTCTCACCAATGGAACCTTACTCACCGATTTTGATTTGCAAACCTTTCAGCAATTAGGAGTTCATCGGTTGCAAATACCTATTTTGAGTTCCGATCCCAGCACTCACGATAAACTGACACAACTTCCCGGTTCATGGGAAAAATGTGTGGCCGCTGCAAAAAAAATCCTGAACACTTCACCCGAAAAATTCAATGCAGTATTAGTTTTGAACAAAGCAAATTTAACAGGTTTAGAAAAAACACTTGAATTTTATAAAGAGTTAGGTGTAAAAACCGTATTAGTTAATCGCTTCAATATCGGAGGATTAGGACGAATGTTTAAGGAGGAACTGGAACTCACTCGTTCTGAACTGAATGAAGCTTATATAATTATTAACACATTTGCATCCGAAAATACCATTCGTTTTCATAGTGGCGTTTGCACGCCCATTTGCGTATTGAATCCATCCGATTTTCCTCACATTAGTTTTACATTTTGCAATACCGACGTTTCAGTACGTCCCATAACCATTAATCATCAGGGAGATGTTCGTTTTTGTAATCATTCGCCGCGCGTGTTGGGAAATATTTTTGAAAAACCTTTACACGATATTTTATATTCCGATGGTTTTTCGGCTTATTTCAATACCGTTCCTGAATTTTGTGCTTCATGTCAATTGCTCGATACCTGTAAAGGTGGTTGCAGAGCAGCTTCCGAACAAGTTTATCAAACATTTTCGAGAGTTGACCCTGTGGTAGAAAACAAGTAAAAACCTGCCCCCCAGCCCCCTAAAGGGGGAGTAAGAAGCGCATCAATTATATTTTTCTCTAATATAAAGTTGCTTTCATTGCTTTCATTTATTTTTTTATACTATTTCTGAAATAAAAAAGTTCAACATTTTGATTTAATAAATTGATATGTGGGAACTTAAATTTAGTTATAAAAAAATTTGTATATTTGACGGTGAAAATTTACAACAGCCTGTTGAAAAGTATAATGAACAAAGTTCAGATTTAGCTGTTGGAATTATTAATTTTTTAAATCCTGATAATCACATTTCAAAATGTCAGAAATACTCAGCACCAAAGAAAAAGCAGTTCGCATTAATATTAATTCGGCATATTATGGTACAATTGCCGAAATTGGCGGTGGTCAGGAAACTGCCCGTCATTTGTTTCAGGCCGGTGGTGCTTCGAATACCATTGCCAAATCCATTTCGGCTTACGACAAATCGTTTAGCGATCATTTTTACAATGATGGCGCTCCTGCGCGATATGTTGCCGAGGACCGTTTACGCAAAATGGTTGATTATGAGTACGATGAACTAATAAAAATACTTGACAAGAAAAACAGCAAAAAGTTTTTTGCTTTCGCCAACACCGTAGAGACGTTAAATTTTGCCAAAACAAATCAGGGAAATGGTTGGTTGGGCATCGCCGTTGAAGGATCTGATCGCTATCATCCAAATAAGTTTTTCATTCATGTGATTTTGCACGAAAATGATACACTGCTTCAACAATATACATTGGGTGCTTTGGGTATAAATGTTGTTTACGGAGGTTTATTCGAAGGTGATGATCCCAGAAAAGTTTTGTTGTCATTGCTCGACAATCTGAATACTGAACGGGTAGAAATTGATTATGTATATGTTGAAGGACCTGATATGAATTGGTGCGACAACCGCTTACTGAATCTACTGCTCGTGAGAAACAATATGACACCGGCCATTATGTTCGACCAATCGGGTCAAATTCAGCAACCGGGCGACATGTTGTACAAAAAAAATGTATTGATAATGCGCGGTTATTTCAGGCCTATCAGTAATTTGGGATTGGAATTTATTGAGGACAGCCTTTCAATTTTTAAACGGGACGAAGATTATAAACCTGATAATACCATTGCTTTTTGTGAAATTTCGCTTAAATATTTTATACACGATGAAAAATTAGACGAAAAAGATTTTCTGAATCGGGTCGAAATATTAAACATGGTTGGGCAAAATGTTATGGTGTCTAATTTTTACCGTTATTTTAAATTGGTCGATTATTTTGCTCAGTTTAAAATGATTAAGCTACGGGTTGTGGTAGGATTACCAACTTTCGATAAAATTCTGGATGGCAGTCAATACACCGATTTACGGGGTGGATTACTCGAAGCAATGGGCGCATTATTTCAGGAAAATGTAAAAATGTACCTTTATCCTTACACCGACATAAATTCAGGAGAAGTTATTTACCCGGAAGATTCGCATTTCTCGAATGAAAACAAACTTCTTTGGCAATACCTGAAGGAAACGAAAAAGATTATCGTTCTGAAAGGAATTCCATCAAATCATCTCGAAATCACTTCGGCAGATATTACAAAGTTGATTGAAAATGGTGACGAAAAATTGAAAGATTATTTGCCCCAAAATGTTTTCAGGCATATCAGGGAAAATAAATTGTTTGGGTATGGAACGAAACTTTAACTATCAGAATGAATATTTTGACTGATAATTAACGATATACGCCTTTAAATTCACAACTTCTTCGCGGCAATGATCATCTAATTGACGTATTAAATTCAGGTAGAAATTCCATTCGGTTTGCGGTTTTAGAATGATTGGAAAAATTTCTTCTATCGGCGTAGTCGTATTTGCATCAGGAATCCACACATCGCCGGAGTAATAGCCACCGGATTTTTTTGCAAAAACGATGTTGATAAATTCAATTTTCATCTTTTCATCCTTTATAGTAATAATGTATGAAAAAGTATATTTTGAATTTGTTGTTATATCAATGCTTTGAGTACAAATGATTTTTCCATCATTCTGATTCGAATATAAATAAGCCGGTATAAATCCGTAAGTAATTGATAAATACTCCAATACGCGAGTAAACAATTGTGTTTTATCCATTGATTTGAAATCTTCTACAAAAACATACTCAATTTTATCTTCTTCGTTGAATGGAAGAACAGGATAGCCATTTACGGTTTCGAGCGCCTTATTCCATTTGTTGCCTGTTTTCGAAAATTCACCGAAATAACTCTCATTTCTGGCTAATTTATCAAATAGATTTTTCTTTTCAATGGAATCATTCTGAGCGAACAAACTCAAAGAAAGTGGTAAGAAAAGCAGAAATATTAATTGTTTCATGATAAAAAAAATTTAACCCTTTATTTATGTAATTTATTTTAAAAGTTGACAACAAAAATTGCGCCCAAAATGGTTTATTTCAGCCTCTTTTTAAAACAGCAACTATTCTCTACACCAATGTACTGTCCGTAATTTGGAATTGTGCGGTAACCATTTTTTTCGTATAACCGAATGGCATCGGGCTGACGAATGCCTGTTTCTAACACACAATGTGAAAAATTCATCTACGCAGCCCATTTTTCTAATTCGTTTAACACCTGCGAAGCAATTCCTTTTCCTCTGAACGCAAGTAAAGTGTACATTCGTTTTATTTCCATGGCACTTTCGTCGAATTGTTTCATAGCACCACAGGCTATTGGCAACTCCTTTTCGTAAGCCACCACTACATGATTGATTTTGTCAATTTTATTGTACTGCGCATAAAAATCATGTTCATCACCATCAATTTCAGCCAGTTCGACATCGAGCTGACGAACCAAAGAAATAAAGTCACTGTCATCGGAAATCGTACGAAGGAAAGCAGGCATATTTAAAGTAGTTCAATTTAACGATTCAAAGATAATTAGATTTTTGCAAAGAAACTTTTTTATAATAAATTATCTTTGCAAATAAAAACAAGAAACACTTATGCAAACC
>JAKLIM010000022.1 GCA_022709605.1 Bacteroidota bacterium
GGGGATAGAAGTTTCTTTAAATGCTACACCTATTCAAACTAAAGATTTCTCATGGGATATTAATGTTAACTTCTCGAAGAATAAAAACTTATTAGTTGAGTTAAAAGAAGGTTTGGATCAGATTACTCTTGGTGGAACAAGTTCGATCGGATTTGTGGCACGTCCTGGTCAGGAATTAGGATTATATGAAGGTGTAGTTACAAAAACAGATCCAAATGGTCGTATCGTTGTAAACGCATCAGGTTTACCTACATTTAAAGATACAAAAGAAATCTTAGGTTCTTCTCAAAATAATTTCCGCATTGGTGGTGGAACATCTTTGAATTATAAGAACTTCAGACTACATGCATCTTTCGATTATCGTAACGGAGGTAAAATGTATTCTCGAACAGCTGAAATCCTTTATTTCACGGGAAATGCACTACCGACTACATACAATGACCGTCAACCCTTCATTATCCCTAACTCAGTTCAGGAAGTAGTTGGCACCGATGGCAAAACTACATACGTTGAAAATACGATTGCGATTGCAGGATTCAGTAATACAATGAACCAGTATTATAATCAGACTTATAAAACCGGTGGTGACTCTTATGTTTTGATTGATAAAACATTCTTCAAGCTAAGAGAGTTAAGTTTATCGTATTCACTTCCTAAATCTTTGTTGGCAGGTACATTCATCAACAATGTTGACATTTCTTTGGTTGGAAACAACCTATTCTTGTGGACTCCTAACTCAAACCTATATGGTGACCCTGAGCAAACAACTTTTGGTAATGATATGGCTGCCGACTTCGGAGATTATGGTGCAACACCTTCAACTCGCTCGTTAGGATTTAACGTAAAATTAGGTTTTTAATTGAAATAATAAAAATAATAATATATGAAACGAATAAAATATTATTTAGCTACTCTGCTCGCCAGTGTGCTGCTACTCAGTAGTTGCAGCGAAAGCTTTTTTGATGTGAACGTAGATCCGAACAATCCGGCAGATGTAACACCGGCATTGGCATTACCAAGCGGATTATCAGGTTCAGCTTACGTATTGGGCGGTTACTACCTTGCTTTAGGTGGATTCTGGTCTCAACATTATGCACAGGCTCCTGCTGCCTCACAATGGGCTGAATGGGAAACTTATAATTTATCAGAAGATGATTTGAATCGCCAGTTTACACTTTTGTACGCAGGTGCATTGAACGATTTCGAATATGTTCGTAAAGTTACAGCTCCTGAAAAAAACTGGAAGTATTATTCAATTGCAACTTTAATGCAGGCATATACATTCCAGGTTTTGGCCGATTTATATGATAAAGTTCCTTTCACTGAAGCTTTAAAAGGTTCTGCTAATCTACAACCAAAATACGACAACGGGTCGGTGGTTTACGATAGCTTACTTGTACGTATCAATGATGCAATCGCTAAAGATTTCACCTCAAGCTCTGTGGAAACTCCGGGCACTGAAGATGTTGTTTTCGGAGGTGATATAACCAAATGGATACAATTTGCAAACACGCTTAAATTGAAAATGTATCTTCGTTATGTGAATGTAGATGCAAATAAATATAAAACACAAATTGTAGCTTTGTTAAACGAAAATAACTTCCTGACAACAGATGCTAAATTCGCCGCATTCAAAGCTGAACAAACAGGTTACAATCCGTTTTATAATACTTTTGTTGATCGTTTAACCGGCAATATTAATGCAAATAAAACTTTAATGGATTATTTAGTAAATAATACCGATCCACGCAAAGCAAAAATTTTTACGGCTTCTGTTACCGGTGCCAATTATAATGCTGTTGCTACCGGTCAAAGTGGCACTAAAGATCTTGCAGGTAAAACTATCAAAGATTTTGCAACTCCGACAGTTGGTACTGTAGCCCCTGTATATTTCTTTTCAAAAGAAGAAGTTTTATTTTTAATAGCTGAAGCTCAAGCACGTTATACAACAGCTGCTGCTGCCGAAGCAAGTTTCAATGCTGCCGTTGCTGCAAGTCAAACAAGTTTAGGTGTTGCAGCTGCTGATCTAAAAGTTTATCCTTATAATGGAATTCAATCAATTTTAGAACAGAAATGGGTTGCAGCTGCGAACAAAAATGCTATTGAATCGTTCTTCGATTATAACCGTACAGGATTTCCGAATTTCTTCTCGGAATCTTTGACAACGACTTTACAACCGGGACAAAGACCAAAACGTTTATTCTTCCCTGATGTAGAACGTAAAACGAATTCTAATACACCTGCCAAAGTTGCTATGACTGAAAAAGTTTGGTGGGGTAAATAATCTTTTTAAAAACAACAGATATGAAAAAAATAATAATATTTTCAGTTTTCGTACTTGCTTTAACATTAAGCGCTTGCGAAGATGAGGCATCCAAGGGGGTGTCGACTGTAACAACTTATGCAACAATGAAACTTAATGGTTCAGCAGACATGTTTTGGCCATTAAACACTCCATTTGTTGATCCGGGTATTGTTGCTTTGGAAGGAACTACTGATATTTCGAGTAAAATAACTAAAACCACAACATTGGATGTAAGTAAGGGTGGTTTTTATACTATCAATTATAAAGTTCTTAATGCTGATGGGTTTCCAGCATCAGCAACTCGTATTGTAAAAGTTTACGATGCTTCAGCACCTTTCAACGGTTATTATCAATCGAGAATAACACGAAACAATGCCGGAACTATTGCCAATAGAGGACCATACAATATTTTAGTGTTTGGTGTAGGTAGTGGTAATTATTATGTTGAATCGTTGTTAGGAGGTTGGTATAGTATTGGTTCAGCATATGGAGCTGCTTATGCAGGCCCCGGCGTTATAAAAATCAATGCTGATAATACTATCTCTATTGTTTCTGCTTCAAAATTAGCATGGGGTTATCCATGTCTACTTACTGCCGGAACAACTTCTACAGCAGATTCAGGCACTAAAACATTGGTTTTGAATACGAACATGGAAGATGTTCCTACTATGAAATTTGCTGTAACATTATCAAGTCCAACACCATTAAATTAAGGAGGAAAAAATTATGCGAATATTTAAATTATTAATCGTTGCTATAGCAGCTCTTGCACTTTTTTCGTGCGAACCAAAGTATGAAAAACAATACAGTTGGGCATACCCATTGGCAGGCGACTGGACATTAACGGCTTATGTTGATGATGAAGCTGTTTCAGACCCTTTTGAATTAAAAATTTACAATTCATCTTTCGGTCAGGATTCAATTTGGATTGACGATTATGCTACAACTTCTTCTAATGGTCATTTTTGGTCGATGAAGTTTAAAGCTAAAGTTGATATGTCAACAAAAACATTTCAATCAGTAGGTTCAAAAAATGCAGTTGATAAATACGGAATCGTTATTAAAGTTTCAGACGGTAAAGTTATTGGTAATGATAGTATTTCTATGAATGTTGTTTTTGAAGACGATGCAACAACTACTTATAAATTGGCAGGTCACCGTACTACTTCGTACGAAGAGTATATGGCTAATGACTAAGTAAATATTAATTGGATTTAAAAAGCTGCCGATCTTCGGCAGCTTTTTTTATGCTTATTATATCGGAATAATTGGTTAACAATTTTGCTGCCAAATTTATTCAGAATATTCTTTTTATTAAAGACATAGATATTTAACTACTTTTGTAATGTCAATTAATAAAAATTTTACTTTTAATTTATCTCATATTAAATTTTATGCTCAAACCCGATTTTACCGAAAATTTACACTATCAATTACCACCCAAAGAGATACTTCAATTAGCTGATTATGAACGTTCACCATCTGTTGAGACTGACATGAATAACCGGTTTATGTTATTCTGTTATCGGAATACTTACAAATCGCTCGAGGATATTAATCAGCCGGAAATCAGTTTTGCAGGAATACGTCTGAATCCATTAACCTGCATAAAATCCGAAATAAGTTACATTAATAATTTAAAAGTTGGTAAAACAGATGGTAGTGAGGCTGTTCAGGTAACAGGATTGCCGTTTAATCCGCGAATAGCATATATCAATTGGTCACCTAACGAAACACAAATTGCGTTTACAAATACTACATTAACTGGTGTAGAAGTCTGGGTGCTTGATGTTGAGACTGCTCACGCAAAAAAGTTGACCGAAGCTGTAATAAATGCAAGTTTAGGCAATCCAATTAATTGGATTGATGATAATTGTTTGATAACAAGGTTTATCCCTGAAAAACGAGAACCTGTTATTGATCCAAATTATTCAATGCCAACCGGACCAATTGTAGATGAAAGTGATGGTGAAAAAGCTCAAAACAGAACGTATCAGGATTTGTTGAAAAATCCAATCGACGAACGTAATTTTGTGATTTTTGCAACATCTGAATTGTTTAAAATAGAGCTGAATGGAAAAGCTGAGTTATTTAAAGAAGCTGATATTTATGCGAATATAAATGTTTCGCCCGATCGAAACTACATTCTTATTACTACTATTAAAAAACCCTTTTCGTACCTCGTACCCTATAATCGGTTTGCAAATTGCAGTGTGATTTGTAACTTGAATGGTGATACGATGCATATTGTAAACGATGTACCCTTATCTGAAGTTCTTCCTCAGGGTTTTATGGCTGTCAGAAAAGGGAAACGGGCTATGAACTGGCGATCAGATCTACCGGCTACATTAAGTTATGTGGAAGCGCTCGATCAGGGTGATCCGCTTGTGGAGGCTGAATACAGGGATGCTATTTTTCAATGGGATATTCTGTCTGAAGCTGAACCAAAATTGCTTGCAAAAATTCAACACCGTTTTTCTGATATTTTGTGGTGCAATTCGTCCCTCGCAATCATTCAGGATTATTGGTACGATACAAGACAAACAAAAACGTATCTGATAAATCCTACAATTACTGCCATACAACCAACAATTATTCATGACAGAAATTTTCAGGATATTTATTCAGATCCGGGGTATTTTGAAATGGTGCGCAATAATTATGGAAAATATGTTCTGGCAATCGATAACGATACACTTTTTCTGATTGGTGAAGGTTTTACCCCAACCGGACAGTTTCCGTTTATTGATAATCTGAATGTAACTAATCTGAAAACCGAAAGACTTTATCAATCGACATTGACTGAACAATCGGAAGAAATTCTAACGTTTCACAAGTTCACTTTAGGTGAAGTATTGGTTCGTATTCAAGCTAAAAATGAATTTCCAAATTATTATTTACGCAATATTAAACAAAACACAATCAAGCAATTAACACGTTTCCCTAATCCATTCGAAAGCATTAAGAATGTACATAAAGAATTGATTAAATACAATCGTCCGGATGGAGTTGAACTCTCGGGCACTTTGTATTTACCTGCGGATTATGATGTTAATTCGGAACAAAAACTCCCGCTGTTAATTTGGGCTTATCCTGCCGAATATAAGGACAAAGACAGCGCAGGACAGACTGACACAAATCCAAACAAATTCACGTACCCGTATTACGATTCCTTTGTATATTGGGTTACGCGTGGATATGCTGTGCTGGACGATGCTTCTTTTCCAATCGTTGGCGAAGGAAAAACCGAACCGAATGATAATTTTATTGATCAATTAATTGCTAATGCGAAAGCTGCAATTGATGCTGTAAATGAACTCGGATATATAAATCCCGAGAAAGTGGCTGTTGGGGGCCACTCTTATGGCGCTTTTATGGTGGCTAATTTGTTAACACATTCCAATCTTTTTGCATGTGGTGTAGCCCGAAGTGGCGCTTACAACCGCACTCTAACGCCTTTTGGATTTCAGGCCGAACAAAGAAATTACTGGGAGGCGCGTAAAGTTTACGATGCAATGTCGCCCTATAATTATGCTGACAAAATGAAAACGCCGATTTTATTAGTTCATGGTGAGGCTGATAATAACTCCGGAACTTTTAAATTACAAACGGAACGTTATTATCAGGCACTTAAAGGTCTTGGTGCACCTGCACGCATGGTTATTTTACCTAAAGAATCGCACGGTTACGTGGCGCGTGAAAATATTCTGCATTTGTTGTGGGAGCAAGATCGATTTTTTGAGAAATATTTGAAATAATACAGTTTTAAAAAGAATTTCGTATTTTTGCAAACTATAAAAATTTCATTTACTAACTTATAAATCGTAAATTGTAAATGAATCAATTGTAAATAATAAAATGAGTGTTGTAGAAAAAATTAAATCGGCTAAAACCACTGCTTTTTCGTTTGAATTGTTGCCTCCATTAAAAGGTAATGGAATTGAAGGCGTGTATCGAACCATTAATGCCTTGCGTGAGTTTGATCCTAAATATATCAATATCACAACCCACAGAAGCGAATTGGTTTTTAAAGAAACGCCCAATGGACTTTTTGAACGCGTAGCCGAACGTCATAGGCCCGGTACAGTTGCAATTGCAGCGGTTATTCAGAATAAATTCAAAATTCCGGTAGTGCCACATGTGATTTGCAGCGGTTTTACCCGTGAAGAAACAGAATATGCACTAATCGATTTGCAATTTCTGGGGATTACCGATTTGCTACTTCTCCGGGGCGATAAAGCCAAACATGAAAAGAATTTTGCGCCTACAGGTCATGCATACGCCACTGAATTGCAGCAACAGGTAAATAATTTTAACAGCGGATTTTTTCTGGATGGTTCCAAAATGAAATCGGGAAGCGAACCTTTTTCGTACGGAATGGCTTGTTACCCTGAAAAACACGAAGAAGCCCCGAATCTTGAGTCGGATATATTTTATGCCAAACAAAAAGTGGATGCCGGTGCTGAATATTTAGTAACTCAAATGTTTTTTGATAACTCAAAATATTTTGAATTCGTAGATAAATGTATCCAGAATGGCATTACAGTT
Source organism: Bacteroidota bacterium (assembly GCA_022709605.1). GTDB lineage: Bacteria > Bacteroidota > Bacteroidia > Bacteroidales > Paludibacteraceae > Paludibacter. Next base: position 6,854 of record JAKLIM010000022.1, read on the forward strand.
CCAATTATTCCTGGTCTTAAACCCATCACATTCATGAGTCAGCTTACGGTATTGCCCAAAATATTCCACACCGATATTCCGGTGGAATTTGCCGACGAACTACGAAAATGTAAAACAGACGAAGAAGCAGCTGAGGTTGGAGTGGAATGGTGTACAAATCAGGCACGGGATTTGATATCCAAAGGTGTGCCGAGTATTCATTTTTACAGCATGATGGCCACTCAAAGCGTAAAAAGAGTTGCAAAGGCAGTTTTTTAATGCAAATTTTTTAATACTTCTACCATGAAATTTATTTTATTATTGGTTTTGATAATATTATTTTTCGGATTGTTTGCCATTATGGCAGTTTTCGGATTGATACGTTCATTTTTGGGGCTCGGCAAAAAGAAAAATCAGACTTACAATGAGCAACAACCAAACGGCGGATCTGGTTCAGCTGATAAAAAGCCAAAAATATTTGAAAAAAGCGAAGGTGAATATGTTGATTACGAGGAAATAAAAGACTAGATTATAAATTCAACTTCTTTAAAATAAAAAGATCTTGAGGTACCGTTTTCCAGGGTCATTATTATTTTACCATCGGGTTGCACATCGTCAATTTGAGCTTTAAATAACTCATTCCCAGCTTTAAAAGAATAAAACCCATTATTTCTATACAAATTTTTAAAATAATCTTCTCTTATTTTGTTTATATCCATTTCGTTGTAAATATCTAAAATATTTTCAACTATTTTGACTAATATTTCTTTCCTCCGAAATGATTTTTCTTTTATTTGCCTTAATGAAACCGGATTTGGCGCATCGCTTTTAAAAACGGTTTGATTAATATTGAGTCCGATGCCTATAACCGTGTTATTTATTTGTGATCCACGCAATGAATTTTCAATTAATATTCCGGCTAACTTTTTATCATTCACATAGATATCGTTTGGCCATTTAATTTTTATATTTTCGCAATAATCGGATAACACATTTATTATTGCAATGCTCACAATTTGAGAGATGATAAACTGTTGGTCGATGGCAACATGATGAGGATAGAGTAAAATGCTGAATAATAAGTTTTTCCCTGTTTCCGATTCCCACGAATTTTCTATTTGGCCTTTTCCTGCTGTCTGAAAATCAGTGTAAACTACAAACCCTTCAGGAAGCGTTTCCTGTTTAATAAGAGTACGCATCAAAGCATTGGTAGAATTGGTTTGTTTAATAAAAAAAATATTTTTCATTGCGCTAAGTTCGTTTTTTAGATTATATATCATAAGTTGTTCATCCTTCGATTTTCCTAAAACACTGATTTGATTTCTTTACCCCGATAGCTGTCGTGGTTGCCCTATTATCTTTATTTAGAAACATTTAGCAAAAATTCTTCCATTTTTTTAACCACCTCTTTTGATGTCCCGTTTGGATTATTTACAATTAAAGCAAAAACAAGTGTTTTATCTTTGGCTTCAATAAAGCCAGCATAACTTTTCACACGCGCTAAAGTTCCGCTTTTAGCATGAACTTTTCCTTCGAGACTGGTTTTTGTAAGTATTTCCTTCATTGTGCCGTTGACACCCGAAACTGGCAAACTGCTGTAAAAAAAGTCAGTATATTTGCTTTTGGTTTTCATATAAATGAGTAATTCCACAAAAAAATTAGCCGAAACAGCGTTTGAAGGAGATAGACCAGAACCATCCAACTGAAAAAGTTGATCGACCGACAATCCTTTTTCACTCCAGAATTTTCGGATTTTCTCAATCGCTGCATCGGTGGTTGCCGGATTATTGTTCGTTATTCCAAGATTTTTGAAAAGATATTCAGCATAATGGTTATTGCTTTTTACATTAATTTCGGTAATTATTTCGCTTAATGGTGGAGAAAAATGCTTGTAAATCAAAAATTTATTGCAATTCGAATTAATCTGAACATCAGGCGATTCGCTAATAATTGATCCGGAATCAGTGAGCTTCTTGTAGATATGTTGCGCCAGTAGTAAAGCCGGATTTGGGATATCTCCTTTCACTACAAATTCATTTTTATTGGCCGGAATTTCGCCTGTAACATACCGGTTTAACGAAAAAGGCGCTCCGTAAAAATAGGCATTGTCAAAAGAAATACCTGAACTTTTTACAAAGTTGTCAATTTTTAATCCAATAATTTCAGGCTCAGCACGCAAAATTTCAGGAGTTGTTCCCGCTTTTCCTGATCGAAAAAAGAGTCTGAAAGTATTGTCAAGATATGAAATGCCATGAATTCCGGGCGCGTAGTAATTTCCCATGTCCTCCCATGTCCAGCGCGGGTTAATTACCTGTTGGTCGAAAATGCCCGGGTCAGCAATTATTTTCCCCTTTATGTTTTTTATGCCTGCTTTTTTGATGGCGGCTATCCATTTCGTTAAAAAATCCTTATCTCCTATTTTATCCGATCCCAGCGTTGGATCGCCACCGCCGCGAATGTACAGATTCCCTTTTAATGTACTGTCAGTAGTAATTTCGCCGTCAATTTCGATGTTTGTTTCGAAACGGAAATCCGGTCCGTAAAGCTCCAGTGCTGTCGAAGTTGTTACAAGTTTCATGGTAGAAGCCGGAATATTACTTCTATGTGAACCCCATTCATACAAAGTTTTTCCGGTTTTCAAATCCTTTACCAGTAAACCAATATTTGCATTTTTCAATAATGGATTACTTATAAAATTATTGACTGGATTTGATGCGAAAACGAAATTTGAGAATATTGAGAATAATATTATGGATGTTATATAATTAACCTTTTTCATTTTATTCGGGTTTTAAATTTTGAAAAGTGAGACATCGGATTGTTCGTTTACAAAATTAGTCAGAATTACTTTATCTTTCTACATCAATTTATTTAAATTAGTTAAATAATAAAAAGTTTTAAATTGCAGATATTTAAATAAATAACTCATTTATAGCTCATTTATACAAGTTTTATGCATTGATGAATAAATATACACAAATAGACTTTTGATTGAATTTATAGTAATATTTAAACTCAAAAAGCAATAAATACTCATTTTTATAAGGTGAAAAGTAAAAATTTACGTACTTTTGCGCTCAATATTAGCAGTAAATAAAACTAACAAACTAACATGATTTTTTTTATATGAAAAAACACAATTTTAGTGCGGGACCATCAATTTTGCCTCGCGAAGTAATTGAAAAAACAGCTCAGGCAGTGTTGGATTTTAACGGTTCAGGTTTATCGGTTTTGGAAATCAGCCATCGCTCAAAAGGCTTTGAAGCCGTGATGAACGAAGCTGTTTCTCTTTTTAAAGAATTGTTGGATATTCCCGAAGGTTATTCTGTAATTTTCTTAGGTGGTGGAGCAAGTATGCAGTTCTGCATGGTTCCTTTCAATTTGTTTGAAAAGAAAGCTGCGTATCTCAACACAGGCGTTTGGGCTAATAAAGCCATGAAAGAAGCAAAAGGATTCGGCGAAACAATTGAAGTAGCTTCCTCTAAAGATGCAAATTACACTTTCATACCGAAAGATTATGTAATTCCGGCCGATGCTGATTATTTCCACATAACTACTAACAATACAATATACGGAACTGAATTACTTGTTGATATAGATTCACCGGTGCCTTTGGTAGCTGATATGTCATCAGATATTTTCTCGCGCCCAATGGATGTTTCGAAATACGGAATTATTTATGGTGGTGCTCAAAAGAATTTAGCGCCTGCCGGTTTAGCTTTTGTTATTGTAAAAGATGAATTGCTGGGCAAAGTATCGCGTTATATTCCAACAATGCTAAACTACAAAACACACATTGCCGAAGGTTCTATGTTTAATACACCTCCTGTTTTGCCAATTTATAGTGCGTTGGAAAACTTACGGTGGTTAAAAGCCAACGGTGGTTTAGTTGAAATGGAAAAGAAAAATATTGCCAAAGCTGAATTACTTTACAATGCAATTGACAATAGCCGGATTTTTGTTGGAACAGCTGCAAAAGAAGACCGCTCGCGTATGAACATTTGTTTTGTAATGAAACCTGAATATGCAGAGTTTGAAGCCGATTTCTTGAAATTTGCGACAGCTGCCGGTATGGACGGAATTAAAGGACACCGCTCGGTTGGTGGTTTCCGTGCCTCTATATATAATGCAATGCCAATTGAAAGCGTTCAGGCGCTGGTAGATTGCATGCAGGAATTTGAAAAACAACATTAAAAAAATTGTTTGAGGTTTGAAAAGTTTGAAGTTTGAAAATTGCAGGTAGATTCTACTCTATAATCCAAACTTCAAACTTTTCAAACTCTCAAATTATTCAAACTTTCAAACTGAATTAAATATTATGAAAGTACTAATTGCAACAGATAAACCGTTTGCCAAAGTGGCTGTGGACGGCATTCGTGAAGAAGTGGAAACTGCTGGCTTTGAACTGGCATTACTCGAAAAATATACTGAAAAACAACAATTGCTTGATGCAGTTGTCGATGCTGAGGCGATAATTATTCGCAGCGATATAATTGATGCTGAAGTAATTGCGGCTGCTAAAAATCTCAAAATAGTGGTTCGTGCAGGTGCCGGTTACGATAACGTTGATCTGGAAGCCGCAACAGCTGCGGGCGTTTGTGTGATGAACACTCCGGGACAGAACTCAAATGCAGTAGCCGAGTTAGTTTTCGGATTATTGGTTTTTGCAGTTCGCAATTTCTATAACGGAAGTTCGGGTATTGAGCTTAAAGATAAGAAATTAGGAATTCATGCGTACGGAAATGTAGGACGAAATGTTGCCCGTATTGCCAAAGGTTTTGGAATGAAATTGTATGCGTATGATGCTTTTTGTTCGGATGAATTAATTCAGAGCGAAGGTGTTACTCCGGTTAGCTCGGTCGAAAAATTATACGAAACCTGCGATGTGGTTTCAGTGCATATTCCTGCAACTTCCGAAACAAAAAAATCGATTAATGCTGCGTTGGTAAATCGGATGCCAAAAGGTGCGATTATTGTAAATACTGCCCGCAAGGAAGTTATTAATGAAGCTGAACTGGTACAACTCATGGAAACCCGCACGGATATTAAGTATATGACTGATATTCTTCCTGATAATCATGCCGAAATGACTGAAAAATGTGCCGGTCGCTATTTTTCAACCCCTAAAAAAATGGGTGCACAAACAGCCGAAGCTAATATCAATGCCGGAATTGCAGCTGCAAGTCAGATTGTTGATTTTATAAATAATGGCAATCAGCGTTTCAGAGTGAATAAGTAAATAAAAATATCTCAATTTATCGAACCCCGTAAATCTCAAAGTTTACGGGGTTTTTTTATTGAAATACATTGAAAACATCAACAATAAAATATATTATTGAAATACTATAAAAAATAATTGAAAACCTGCAAAATAAATTACTTTTGTGTCAGTTATTTACATGCTTTCGTTACTGCTTTAATCATTCCTAATCTTCAAAATTTTAAATACCTATTTGTATGAAATCGTCTGCCATTAAAAATCAATCGATTGTTTTCTTCTTTATTGTTACCTTTATTTTGTTGCCATTTTCGTGTAAAAAAGAGCTGAAATCGCTTCATATCGACCCGGCCTTTTCGGGGTATGTAATTTCATTTACTTCGGGTGTTGTTTCCAATGCATCAAAAGTTCAGGTGCGTTTGGTGCAGGAAGTGACTGATGCTAAACCCGGTAAAGTGCTCGAAAAAAATCCATTCGATTTTAGTCCCGGTGTAAAAGGGAGAGCTTATTGGGTTGATAAACAAACGATTGAGTTTGCGCCGGACGAAAAATTCAGTTCGGGTGATATTTACACGGTCAGTTTCGATTTAAGTCAGTTTGTGCAGGTTCCTTCGAACCTGAAAACACTGAAATTCAGGTTTCAGGTTATGAAGCAAAATGTTCGATATGAGTTCAATGGCATTTCTCCATACAGCGAAAGTAACATGAAATGGCAAAAAGTGAATGGAATATTTTACACTGCTGATGTAGTTGAAAACTCTATTTTCGAAAATATTATTGAAATTAATGGCGCTGACACAAAAAAAGTTTCATGGAATCACAGTAAAGATGGAAGAACTCATAATTTCAGTATCGATAGTGTAGAGCGCAAATCATCGCCATTTAAAATCGAAATTGAATGGAAAGGAAAAAAAATAGGAGCAAAAAACGGGTCTGAAACTTTCGAAATGCCGGGTTTAGATCAGTTCAAGGTGTTACATGTGAAAACAAGTACTTCGCCCAATACCCAAATTGAAGTGTTTTTTTCTGATCCGCTCAGCCGCATGCAGGATTTGGATGGTTTGTTCAGTTTGTCACCAAATGCAGGGTTGAAAGTGATGGTTGCAGGAACTTCAGCAAAAATTATTCCCACACAAACTGTAACAGGCGAAGTTTATCTTACAGTTTATGGTGGAATTCGAAATGTTTTTGAAAAACCGCTGGGAAATAATTCAATTCATAAACTCAAGTTTGTCAGTTTGAAACCTCAGGTTGAGCTGATAGGCGAAGGAGTGATCATTCCCAATACCGGAGGCATTCTATTTCCTTTTCGTGCTGTAAGTCTTTCGGCTGTAGATGTTAAGGTGATAAAGATTTTTGAAAATAATATTGTGCAGTTTCTGCAGGTAAATCAGCTGAATGAAAATCAGGAAATTAAACGTGTTGGGCGTGTGATTTACAATCAAACAATTCAACTCACTTCGGAAGAGTCAATTGATTATTCAGAATGGAATAATTTCTCGTTGGATTTATCTAAACTAATTGATCCGGAACCGGGAGCAATTTATCGGGTCGAAATTGGATTTTCAAAAAAATATTCCTTATTTCCGTGCAGTGAAAAGGATTCCGGAAAAAATTCAGAAGAATACGAGGAACCACATGATCCGAACGAAAGCTATAATGAACCATCCGGTTCGTACTGGGATTATTACGAAAGTGATTCTGACTACGATTACGAAAATTTCAACTGGCAGGAAAGAGACGATCCATGTAAACCATCTTATTACATGGACAGCCGACGACGGGTTTCGCGCAATGTGCTTGCTTCCGATTTAGGAATTATAGCTAAAGCCGGAACTAATAACGAGTATTTTATTGCAGTTACTGACTTGCGCGATACCAAAGCACTTTCGGATGTGGATCTTGAGTTCAGAAATTATCAGAATCAGATAATTAAATCAGGCAAAACAAATTCTGAAGGATTTTGCAACATTACATTGAACGACAAACCTTTTGTGTTGGTTGCTAAAAAAGGAAAACAACGAGGTTATTTGCGATTGGATGATGCTTCCTCCTTATCACTCAGCATGTTCGACGTTTCGGGTGAAGAATTAAAAAAAGGTATCAAAGGATTTATTTATGGCGAAAGAGGCGTTTGGCGACCGGGCGATTTGGTTTATCTGAATTTCATTCTCGAAGATAAAAATCAATCTTTGCCGGCTAATTATCCTGTTGTTCTGGAGCTTTTTAATCCTTCGGGACAAATTGCTCAACATCTGGTCAGAACTAAAAATACGAATGGTTTTTATAGCTTTATTCTGAAAACACCAGCCAACGCTCCTACCGGAAACTGGACAGTGAAAATGCATGTAGGTGGTTCTGTTTTTGCCCGAAATATTCGTATTGAAACTGTGAAACCAAACCGCTTGAAAATCAACCTGAATTTCGCTTCGTCAATATTGCACAAAGGAGTTACTGAAAATGGCAATCTTCAGGTGAATTGGCTGCATGGCGCACCTGCATCGAATGCCAAAGTGAAAATAGAAGCGACGATGGCTGCAAAAAAAACAGAATTTGCCGGCTTTAAAGATTATAATTTCGATGATCCTTCGAAAAAAGTTACATCGCAGGATATCACCATTTTTAATGGAAATCTTAATGCCGAAGGGAAAGCTAATGTCACATCGAAATTAGATTTCAACATCGATGCACCGGGAATGATTGCTGTTCAAATGAAAACAACTGCATTCGAAGCCGGTGGCGATTTCAGTATCGACCGTTCAATTTTAACTTATTCGCCTTATACATCTTATGTGGGGGTGAAAATTCCGCAGGGAAAAGGTTGGAATGGCGCGCTGAATTCCGATGAGAAAAATTTATTTCCGGTGGTGGTTGTCAACGAAAATGGGAAACCGGTGAATGCATCACTTAAAATAGAGGTTTACAATGTCTATTGGCGATGGTGGTGGGAACAAACGGAAGAAGAAAATTTGGCAAGTTATATATCGAATCAGCACACCAATTTATTGAAAACCGATTATCTTCAGGTTGTTAACGGACGTGCATTTTACGAAATGAACCTTGGTGGCGATTATTATGGTCGCAAACTTATCAAAATTACTGATACAAACAGTGGTCACAGCACGGGTGGCATATTTTACACCACTTACCGGGGTTGGTGGAGCAATGCCGGAAGTGAAAATCCGGGTGGAGCTGAAATGTTGATGTTCCAGGCCAATAAAAAGGAATATAAAGTGGGTGAAACTGTGTCGGTTGAATTGCCTGTAACTCACAGCGGAAAAGCATTGATAAGTATTGAAACCGGAAGTCGCGTACTGAAAAACTTTTGGTTTGAACCCAAAGAAGGCAAGTCAAAGTTCACCTTTGAAGCAACTCCCGAAATGGCTCCGAATATTTACATTCATGTTTCGTTTATTCAACCTCATAATCATGGTAAAAACGATTTCCCCATCCGCATGTATGGGGTTCAGGCAGTGAAAGTTGAAGACCCTGACACGCATATTTCTCCGATAATTAATATGCCGGACGAATTGAAACCGCAACAAAAATTCAATGTCAAAATTCAGGAGAAAAATGGTAAACCAATGACTTATACCATTGCCATTGTGGATGAAGGTCTCCTTGACATTACCCGTTTTAAAACGCCAAATCCATGGGAAACTTTTTATGCTCACGAAGCACTCGGCGTGCGTACCTGGGATTTGTATAAATATGTAGCCGGAGCATTTACAGGCAAAATGGCAGGTTTATTTGCCATCGGTGGCGATCAATATTTCGACCGGAAAGGCAAAGAAAACAACAATCGTTTCAAACCTGTGGTATTATTTCAAGGTCCTTTCAGCATTGATGCCCGTGCATCTAAAACACACACTTTTACTATGCCCAACTACATTGGTTCGGTGCGTGTAATGGTTGTTGCCGGAAACAAAAGCGCTTATGGTTCGGCTGAAAAGGCTGTTCCTGTCAGGCAATCGTTGATGGTATTACCAACATTGCCGCGGGTCATCAGCCCTACCGAAATTATCAAAGTGCCGGTTAGTGTTTTTGCAATGGATAAAAAAGTAAAAAATGTAACAGTGAAAATAAGTGCTGATGCAAACTTCGAATTACTCGACGGAACCAACAAGCAACTAGTTTTTGAGAAAACAGGCGAAAAGATGGTTGAATTTACCATCAGGGCAAAAAACAAACTTGCTGAAGGTAAAATCATTGTGACAGCTACTTCAGGTGCTGAAAATACAAGTTCGGAAACAAATTTGAAAATACGAATGCCAAATCCGCCTGCAACAACAGTAACTATGGCGAGCATTGAACCCGGCAAATCATGGTCGCAAACAGTGAGCGCGTTCGGCATTCAGGGTACTAATTCCGGCTCTGTGGAAATATCCCGAATCTATCCGATAAATTTAGAGAAACGATTGCAGTATCTCATTCAATATCCGCATGGTTGCATCGAACAAATTGTTTCGGCAGCATTTCCACAATTGTATTTGAAAAACATGATGGATTTGACCGAACCACGAAAAGCTGAAATTGAATTAAACGTAAAAAGTTGTCTTGATAAGTTGAAATCGTATCAGATTACCAATGGCGGTTTTGGATACTGGCCGGGCGAATCGTACGGTGCAAGTGAATGGGGAACCAATTATGCCGGACATTTTATGCTCGAAGCACAAGCATTAGGATACCAGTTGCCGGTTGGAATTCTGACTTCATGGATTGGATATCAAACCAAAGAAGCAAACGACTGGAAGCCAACACGTAAAAATTACGGCACCGATTTAATTCAGGCTTACCGACTTTATACCCTTGCACTTGCCAAAAAACCGGCATTGAGCGCTATGAATCTTATGCGCGAAACGGCTGAAATTGATGAAGATGCCCGTTGGCGTTTGGCTGCTGCTTATTGCGTAGCCGGAAAATCAGATATCGGCGCTCAAATTATTAATGGAATGAAAACAAAACCTGCAAAGCGTGAAAATTATTTTGGTACGTATGGAAGCGCTGACAGGGATGAAGCCATGATACTGGAAACGCTCGTATTGCTCAAAAGAACTGCACAAGCAAAACCTATTGTACAGGATTTAGCAAACATTCTGGCTTCAAACGAATGGCTAAGCACGCAAAGTACCGCTTATATGTTGTTGGCTATATCTAAATTTACAGGCGATGGGGCAAAAGGCGAAAATCTGCAAAGTGATTTAACTATTGATGGAACCAAAACAAGCATAAATACACCAAAAGCAATGTTTATGACGGATTTAAATTTTAAATCCCGTAATATTAACAGAGTAAGTGTTGTAAATAATTCAAAACAAACTCAATATGTGAGAGTTACATTGCAAGGAATACCTTTAATGAACGAAAAAGAAGGCGAATCACAAAATCTGGAACTTTCGGTTCGTTATTTCGATATGAAAGGAGCAGTTCTAAATCCTTCAAGCATTAAACAGGGAACACAGTTTTATGCCAATATTGTCGTTCAACATCCGGGTGTCCGTTTGGATTACAACGATATGGCATTATCGCAACTTTTCCCATCGGGTTGGGAAATTCTGAATACACGAATGGATGAGATTGTAAGTGCAAAACTCAACACCGATCAGCCAGATTATCAGGATATTCGCGATGACCGTGTTTATATGTATTTTGATATTGCAAAAGGAAAAACCAAAACATTCAGGGTGTTGCTGCAAGCTGCTTATTTGGGTAAATTTTACTTACCTTCGGTTCAGTGCGAAGCCATGTACGACAATACGATACGCGCTTACACCAAAGGGCAATGGGTGGAAGTGGTAAGGTGAAAATACAAATTTTGATTTTTTCAAATAGATTTTTAATGTGATTGGATAAAAACCTAACAGGTTTTGAAAACCTGTTAGGTTTACAATCAGATTTTTATATATTATTGCAACATAATTAAATGAATTCCAATATAATATCAATCCCACATCGTTGCAAACGAGAAGGAGTTAAGTAAATACAAAAACATGAATATTTTAATTTGCGGTGAATAATTATGTTATTCGCCTTAATTATGCGGTGAATAAATGTTATATTCTTCACTCTTCGCCTCGTTACAAACGATGATTGTGTCATATAAAAAGAAAATAAACGGATTTAAATTCCGATAAATCGGAATTATCTTCAGAAACTAGGGTCTTATCGTTCATGCTTGCATGACTTTAATCCGTCCCGAGAATTCGGGATTAAATCCGTATTATTTTCTTATAAGTTCACATCCGCTATCCCGAATTCTCAGGACAGCGGAAATCAGCGTTCTATTCTTTCTAAAAATAAGAAATTATATTCTAACAAATACTTAATTGAATTAATAGCACCTAAAAAAAAGAAATAATATAATATTTAATGTCGTTTAAATTTCATATAAAATCTTATATAATCCTTTTAAACCAATGCAAAAAACACAGGTTTGACTATCCTCATCCCCGTTTTTGGTTGATAATTGTATTTTTTATTTTTCTTATCTGGTTTATTTTTTCATTACCAAAACCCCTTTTTCAAGTTCCCTATTCAACTGTTATCGAGGATAGTAGGGGTAATTTTTTGTCGGCGCGCATCGCTTCCGATTATCAATGGCGTTTCCCGCAAACCGATTCTGTTCCGTACAAATTTCGTGAATCCTTGCGCTTGTTCGAAGATGAATATTTTTATTATCATCCCGGTATCAATCCGGTTTCAATGGGCAGAGCATTGTGGCAAAATATTAAAAAAAGACGTGTCGTAAGTGGTGGGAGCACCATTTCGATGCAGGTTGTCAGGCTTAGTCAACTCAATCAAAACAGAACAGTTTTCAGAAAATTGTATGAAATGATACTGACTTTGCGCCTTGAATTGGGTTATAGTAAGCGTGAAATTTTAAATTTATATGCGTCTCATGCTCCTTATGGCGGAAATGTGGTTGGGTTGGAAGCGGCGGCATGGAGATATTTCGGGCGACCGGCTCATCGTTTGTCATGGGGCGAAACCACAGCACTTGCTGTATTGCCAAACGCTCCGGCTCTGGTTTTTCCGGGGAAGAATCATACCATCTATTTGAAAAAACGCAACCGCTTGCTGGACAAATTATACAAGGCACAAATTATTGACAAAACCACCTGCGATTTGGCAAAAGCGGAACCGTTGCC
>JAKLIM010000220.1 GCA_022709605.1 Bacteroidota bacterium
GGACACATCCGTAAAATCCTGATCCGTTTTTGTATCCACGGTTTTGCTCAGCGCTTTCTTCTGTTCCGGAGTTATACCGGTAGGAGCACCACTGGTCGCGGCAAAAAACCCACTTCCCGAAATAATCAATGGCGTTCCTGTTTTGGAATATAATATATCCATAATTCTATAAAATTACGTGCATTTGGTTATACATTAAAAAATTATCAATCCCCACCGGATATACATGATCTATAGGGTTTCCTAATTTATCACAAGGTTGAATACCACGCATTCTGCTTTTCTTCACATTCCATGGTAAACCACAGGAAAATGCCAACGGAAAAAAATGCAAATTACCTGAATTAGAAACAAACTTTACAGAAAACAATATCCTGTTACCATTAGGGAGCCTGCGGATATCCATTTCCTGTAGCATTACATTACGGCGTATATGTGTTGGTACAGATCGCATTAGTGAAATTTTTTATCAAACGTTTTTGCAAATACGCGTATTTTTTTAAATGAATTATAAGTAGATTTCAGCTTATTAGCTTTCGAATACCTATATTTGAACGTTACAGATTTCAATTCATCCTTCCGGCTCGAATCCTTGAACTCTTCCTCCAGAATGGTTACCTTCTGCAGTCCGGATCCATCTATCACACACACATCGTCTGAGTTAAGCATATCTTCTATTACTTCCACATCCTTAGCCGTTATATAACCTGAATTAATATCAATAGCATTTTCCATTTCGCGACTGAAATCAATCTTTTCAGAATTAAAAACACCATATTCACGAATCCATTTCCGTTGACTGATCTCATCTCCAGTGCAGGTAAATGTCTCCTGGGCGCCAAAGCAATTGCGGAACATAAATGTTTTTTCAAACTGCCAGTTTCGTTTCGAAACTACAAATTGAATAATTGAATCCTCAGAGGTATAAACATTATAATAAATTAGTTTTGAAACTGGTTGATTTATCAAATCAGCAATTACAGAAGGAGATACATCAACTGCATATGTTTTTTCATTACTGGCCAATGTTACCAAGTTAAGTGTTATACTCTGATCCACAATTTCACCCATATACATAGCGTATATTTTTACAGTCGATCCACCCCAAAATGAAATAAACTCTTTACGACCGGGAGCTGTATTCTTCTTAGTTGTACGGCTTAGTGGTATCTTTTTAAGTAATTCCACATTCAATGTCGACGAAAAATCAACGTATGTAGGATAAATATGCACATACTTACTAATAGTTTCCTGTTCGGCATCACAATCAATGCTAATGAGAAACAAAATTTCATTCGAATCCTCACCTGTAGCAGTAAGCATTTCCCCTGGTTCGTAATACAGCAAAGCCAATTCTCCAATATTTTTAATAATAATATTTTCGCTACTGTCAGGCGTATATTTTTCAGAAAGTATAACCGTATCTGCATGAGAAACTGATAAAATAACTTCGTGTGTAACATTCGAAATTATTATATCACCATACTCAGCACTCAGGCCACTCGAAGGAAAACGGTTTTCTATCATCATTAAAACAATTTAACGATGCAAATTTCGGAAGGAAAACACTATTTTAAAAGGACAAAAAAAGCTCCGCACTGCGATGTGCATTTCGTTTTTTTATTCATATTTGTAAAATGGAGAATTGAAGAATAAAAAAACGAAATGCACTAAAACACTTTCCAAAAATAAAAATTTACACAACATTTTATTTCGCACTCCCCGTAAATTTCAATTTTTGACCGCTTTCCCCCGGCGCGAAGCGACGGGGCGCGGGCACAACCCACCCCCTGTATTTTGGGGCTGTAGGCTGTTTCCGTGCGCTCTGTGCTTACTTTGTTGTCAAACTTAGATTTTCAATCATCGTTAATAGATGGGGATTTTTAGCCCCCATTTGCGTTAATAACGTTGTGTTCACATTTTTAATAATTCGGATTTCGTTTTTAGTGACTACCAATTTTACTAAATCACCCATTTCAAAACCGTTTTGTTTCAGGTAATTACCTGAAATTGTCAGGCTCTCAATATATCCGTTTTTCGGCTTTGCTGTTTTTCCAACTGTTATAATTTTTTCCATCTTACATCAAATTATAATTGTTATTCAGCACATCAAACAAAACCGCCGTTTGTGGTAATATATTCGGGATTTCCGTTGTGTGTGGTTTGTAAATGTGAGTTGCCATATTATATACATCCCATAAATTAATAATATTATGCTCCTGTTCATATCTCAAATAATTTTCTGTAAATATCGAAATTTGAGCCTGATTCAATGGGTAGTTATTTAGCTGCTGTTTAATATCTCCGATGCCGTTGTCATATGCAACCCGAATAGATGTTAACATTCCTATCAATTGCATAACATCCGATTTCTGACAAATGATACTTTTCATTTTTTCAATTACTCTCAAATCTCGCTCCTGATAATTTCCAAAATCACGAAGCCAATTGTCTACACTTTCAAAAATTTTGTCATTTGAAATTTTACCGCTTCCGTAATTTGTCACAATTTTTTCAGCTCCCAAAATACAAAGATTTCGACAAATTTTTACGGTCGTACCGAAAGCAACCTGCAAGCCTTCTTGATGGTAAGCGATGGCGATGTTGGTTGTCAATTCGTCCGTTTCTCCATCATGGATTCTGATGGTAGTGTACACACGTCTAAGGATGTGCGCTTCTGGTGCGTTTGCTCCGTGTGTTGCTGCCACCTGTGGAAGTATCGAAACTCCCGGATATTGTTTGCTGTTGTTATTCGCTGCAAAAATATCCTGAATATCATATTTTAAACCGCTTCTTTTACAAGCATTTAAAATATTATTAATTACCTGATAATGGTAAATATCACGGAGAGGATTTCCAAAAACATCATTTTCTTTATATGTGGCTTGTAGCGTTTCGATGTCAAGTTCTTGAATTTTAGCGATTTCAAAATTTAGAGTTTTCATATTATTTGTTATTATCAGGGTTATAAACTTGTAAATCAGAAAATAAAGCAACTAAAGGAAAAAATTTTATTTCCTTTTCTTCGCCCTCTTCGGTGATGGTTCTTGCGGTTTGTTTTCCCCAAAGATATAGAGCTTTAGCTCCTTGTTTTACTCTGTACCCTGCCGATGTCCACTGTTCGAAAGTTTTTAAAACCTCGTGTCCCTGTGCGCTGTATATAGCTTTAAGACCTGCGTTAATACTCTCAATTGCTCCGCTCTCCTTTAGTTCTGTGAGCGGTTGGGATATTTTCTTTAAATATTCCCTTTTTTCTTGGATGGTTGAATTGTTATTCATATTTTTGTGATGCTTAAAAATTAAATGTTAACAGACGTTTTGATTTTTGAACCCCCTTAAAAGTTCCCGCTTTTAAGGGGGTTTTTTGTTTTTAGGCGATTTCTCGCATTTCCTTTTCTACTCCTGCAATGGCTTCCGAAAATTCCTCTTTCCAAAACTCAATTAGTTTGCCGATGGTTTTGGGGCTGTTACTCTCAAAAGTAAAATTCATTGCATCTTTTACCTTAACCGATGCCGTTTCATGGTCGTGACTAATTACAAAATCTTCTACCCTGTGAAGTTTATCAATTAAATCATCGTACTTCCTTGATAATTTAGTTAACTTCTCCGCTTTTCGCTTGATGTCCTCGATGGTTGGCTGTGCGATGGCTGTCGGTTCTTTCACCTGTTCGGGTGCGATGGCTGTCGGTTGTTCTGCCTGTTCCTGGTCGATGGGTTCTGATTGTACATCTTCCGCTTTTTCCTGTAATTTACTTGCTCCCGTGTCGGGTTTCACTACTAATAAATGACTTTTTAAAAAGTCGTTGCTTTGCGCTTTTAACGCAGTTCCATTTTTACTCATTTTGCTTAAAAATTAAATTGTTAATAAATTGATTTTATGTTGACAAATAATGTCCAAAATTTCAAAGATGCTGAAATCAGCCTATTATGTTAAAATGACTGTATAATGATTGCCATTTCGATATACAAATATACAAAAATAATTTGAATTACAATAATTATATATCTGTATATCAGCATTTTAAATATGCAAAATCAATACATAACAATAAAACACCTATTAAAAACAACACAAATAATTCACGTTTGATATAAATTATTTTTTAGTGTTCGAACTTAAAAACTCGATTATTTTTCGAAATACAAAAGCAGTGAAAGTCAAATAAAATACAATATCTTAAAAATCATTAAAATAAAATTATTTATTTGTCGCTCAAATCTATAAATGTCTTCAATCTTTGCAACTTCGTTGCAAAAAACGTCGTTCAGACCCCCCGCGCCCTATGGCTCACGGCACGGAAAAGCGCACGATTTTAAGGATATATGACAGTGCCACCCCCAATGGGGGGCAGTCCTATACACGAAAGAAATCCTTTGAGTGTATTTCAGTCCATAGACTGAATAATAATCGCACATTGCTTATTCAATTGCTCCGAAGCGATAGCAATTGAATGTGCAATGACATTGTGCGATTACAATTGAATGTAATTGAATTGTGAGGTTTAAAAACGAGGGTCAACGAATGTAACACCTCTCTTGAGTAGAGAGTTGTACTTAGTCCAGATACGTTTATCTACAGCATCACCGAAGTGTGTTGCTTCTTCGGGCAGTACAGAAGTGCGTGCTTCGCTCTTCTTGTCTTTCTCAAACTGTCCGTTAGTTTTCTGATTAACAGATGTATTGTTCATAGATATCAATGTATACTTACATCGCGTGCCATTGAAACGCTTCTTGGGTAATCCCGGAAGTGTTTCGTTAAGCAGGTAGCGCCATAGCAAATACTTATCGTTATGTGGTGGTTCTTTGCCAGGATGGCGACGAACATCCACATTCCATTTGTTTTTAGTTAATCGTTCAATAGCCAATTGGTTGTATGTCTTCTTACTGTTGGCGTGCCTGATATCGCCATATGTATCAACAGTGTATATCAATCGTCTGTTCTTATGATATCGATAGTAATTAGAGAATTCATCCATCAGGGCGTTGATCATTGTATCAGGATGATCGTCTGGCTTTACATAGAACTCGTTGATATTATTATCACACTTTTGTATAAGTCCTGTTACGAAGTCGAACATGCGTTCCTGAGCAACTTCAATAAGTGATATCTTACTTCCCCAGTCGGCTGTTATTTCAAGCGGTGCGTTTTGATCACAATCGGAATCGTATAACGAATGACGCTTTTGCAGCTCACTCCAATTGAATTCGTTATTATCGGCCAATCCACGTATATAATCGTCGTTATCAGCTTTGTAGTAAACATGGCGCTCATCTACTGAGTAATAGCAATCGGTTACTTTGTCGATGTAATAATTCAGGATCTCAATCATAAACGTAACAATGTCCATTACCTGGTACATTTTGCTAATGTATGAGAATCCTACATTGTGAATATTATCGAACGCATTCGAGAGCATGAATAAAACACCATCATTTGACACAAACGGAGTGATTTGCTTTCGCAATCGTTTCGTTTCGTGCCAAAGTTCAATGGCTAATCGTTCATCGCTCTCAAGCTTCGCCTTAACAAGTTGAAGCTGTAGATTAACGATTTTATTCCATATTTCAAATATCCGGATTCCGGCTTCTTCTTCGTAGTAGTTCCCGAAGTTAGTCAACCATTTATGTTCCGGAAGATAACCCATTGATGATGTAAATGTGCTACCATGATGTTTTTCTAATTTTGGTTTACCATCTTTACGTTTAAATCCCCAAATTTCTTCATTTCCACGGTTTGTAGCAGCTGCTTCCTGATCATACTTCACTTTATCCAAGGTAAGTCCTTCGTCGGTTATGTTATAGTCCACATTTGGACCACGGGCACCGGCTGCCTGAGAAAGTAAATATAATGAATGACCATTACTGAATGTAATCATATTATCATAACTCATTACTCTTTCGAATGGAGTATAAAATGAGTCCGGAGGACGACGACAGATTACGTAATCACCAGTTTTTGTTTTTTCATCCCATTTTTTATATCCAATTTCTTCCAAGTATTTGAATGAGGATGGTAATGTTTTAGTGAGTGCCTGGCCGAGTGTTGCTTGAGTAATAGAAGTAATGCCACGGGGCATGATACGGACGTTCTCATCTATCTCATCTCCATTGATAAATGATTTACCTGTACCACGCCCAGCTACATAAGATTTTAGCTTTGCCGGCATTAGCTTAGCTGTGAGCTGGAAGGAATTAAGCGATATGTTTTCTTCGTAGAAATCTTCCATTAGGTATTTAAAATTTCTGCTACTTGTTCGTCGGTTTCCGCATTGCTAGTAAGTGCTTCCACTACTGTACGTATTTCGGACTTATCCAATCCTTTTATTTTATTCAGATCCATGTTGACTATAGTACCATTGTTATTCAATT
>JAKLIM010000221.1 GCA_022709605.1 Bacteroidota bacterium
ATGCTACTACTTTCGTAAAATCTGAAGTTGCTATTGCTTCATTAAGCGGAATACATAAAGTGAGTCTGAAATTTGATAATCATACTTCTTCATTGTTTTCGGCAGGGTTTACCGATACAGGAATAAATGGTGTTAATGAAGTAAATCTTTCGGACATTTACAAAATACATACTACAAAAAGCAAGATTGTAATTGATGGGTTAATCAATAATAAAATTGCTGTATATAGCAGTAATGGCACATTGGTAGGCATTAAATCATCTGTTACCGGTAGAGCAGAATTTAAAGTAAGACAAGGAGTATATCTTGTAGAAATAGACCAGAAAGCTGTAAAGGTTATAGTCTGATAATCATTTTATTATAAGAGTCCCAAATTCAAAAAGCAGAGAATTTGGGGCTTTTGTTTTTAAATAGATAAGTTGGTTTGCGGGCTTAGAGATTATGGAATGGAAAAGCTTCCCTATTTACATTATAATAGTGACTGATGGAAGAATTTGTACGATTCGTAGTGGTCATTATTGTTTTTTGGCAAACTATTGATCATGTTGGTAATTTTAATAATGATTCGAATTTAGCATAAAAATCAATCAACGATATTTGAATGTGAAATTGAAACCACATTCACTAAGTTCTCTGATGATGACTTCGAAGTAAATACGAAATAAAATTATACGTATACTATTGAAAATAATAATTAGTCGGAGGAGAAAATGAAACCGAAACGTGGTTTTGTAGGGTTTTTAAAGAATGAGTTCGATTTCGGGTATGATTCCGATAATAAATACGAAAAAAAAGGATGCACATGAACCAAATATTAGTGCAAAAACGCCGATTTATTAAATAAATATATGTTAAATGTATGGCGTAAAACTGCGTTTATAGTTAAATATATGTTGAATAACACATTTTCGTAAAAATAATTGTAAAAATACTTGCAGGTGTTCAAAATACGCTATATCTTTGCATCGTGATTTTTTCATAGTATTAGATTTAAGGTTAACAAAGATTGGTAGTATGCCGTGAGGCAAGCTACCTTTCGTCTTTTATAGAGGTTTACTCCCAACCCCGTTCGACTGAACTCACGCCAAAGCCTAAAGGTGAGATTAGAAATTTGATTCGCCTCCTTGTATTGCCTGCGGCAAAAAATAAGAATTTCAAAAACATTATTTAGCTTTAAGAGTAGATGGTACTTTTTTTTAGTAATTTTGTAATCTGAAATTTAAAACTGCTTTTACAATGAATATTCTTCTTCTCGGTTCCGGCGGTCGCGAACATGCATTCGCCTGGAAAATAGCCCAAAGTCCAAAACTCAACAAACTTTTTATAGCACCCGGAAATCCCGGAACGGCTGAAGTGGGAACGAATTTAGCCATTGCTGCCGATAATTTTCCGGCATTGAAAGTTGCAGTGCTCGAAAATGCGATCGATTTGGTGTTGGTGGGTCCTGAAGATCCGCTCGTAAAAGGCATTGTTGATTTTTTTGCTGCCGACGAAGCGATAAAACACATTCCCGTTGTAGGTCCCGATAAATTTGGTGCACAACTCGAAGGGAGTAAAGATTTCTCGAAACAATTTATGTTTCGTCACAATATCCCAACTGCGGGATATTTGAGCGTAACGTCCGAAAATATTGAAGCTGGTATTGAATTTCTGAAAACATTAGAAGCACCTTATGTGCTTAAAGCCGATGGACTTGCTGCCGGAAAGGGCGTTTTGATTTTAAATGATTTGAACGAAACCATCTCGGAATTGAAATCCATGCTCGACGGAAAATTTGGAGCGGCAAGCAAAACGGTGGTAATCGAAGAATTTTTATCGGGAATTGAGTGTTCTGTTTTTGTAATAACCGATGGAAAAAACTACAAAATTCTACCCGAAGCAAAAGACTATAAACGCATTGGTGAAGGAGATAAAGGGCTGAATACAGGAGGAATGGGCGCAGTGTCGCCGGTGCCGTTTGCCAATGACGCATTTATGAAAAAAGTGGAAGATCGCATCATTCGCCCAACGGTTGAGGGACTTTACAGCGAAGGAGTTATTTATAAAGGCTTTATTTTCTTTGGATTAATAAAAGTGAATGGCGAACCTTACACCATCGAATACAATGCGCGCATGGGTGACCCTGAAACTGAGGTGGTAATGTTACGACTTAAATCCGATTTTGTTGATTTGCTAGAAGGAGTTGCTGCCGGAAATCTGAACGAAAAATCAGTAGAATTCGATGAGCGTTCGGCTGTTACGGTGATGTTGGTTTCGGGTGGTTATCCGGAGGAATATGAAAAAGGGAAAGAAATCAGCGGTTTGGATAAAGTGCAGAACAGCATTGTATTTCACGCCGGAACTGCCTCAAAGGATGGTAAAATTGTAACCAATGGCGGTCGTGTGATTGCCGTAAGTTCGTATGGAAAGTCCAAAGAAGAAGCATTGGCACTCTCATTTAAAAATGCACAACTGATTGATTACGAAAAGAAATACTTCAGAAGCGATATCGGATTTGATTTGTAAGATCACCTCAAACCAATAAAAGGGCTTAAAGTAAAAATTTGTTAGTAAGATATTAAAGAATAACAGACAATTGTAATCTAAACTCCCCTTGAGGGTTAGGAGTTTTAATATTAAAAGGGCTTATGGCTAAAATATTAATTATTGACGATGAACGCAGCATACGCAATACGCTGAAGGACATTCTGGAGTTTGAACAACATCAGGTATCGCTTGCCGAGAATGGAAAGATAGGGCTTGAGACTGCTCAGAATGCAGTTTTTGATGTTATTTTTTCGGATATCAAAATGCCCGAAATGGATGGTATTGAGTTTCTGTCGGCACTGAAAGAGCAGGAAGTTGAAACGCCGGTAATAATGATTTCGGGACATGGCAATATAGAAACAGCTGTGGAATGTATCAAAAAAGGTGCTTTCGACTTTATCGAAAAACCCATTGATCTGAACCGATTGTTGATTACAGTTCGGAATGCATTGGATAAAAGCACCTTAGTAGCCGAAACCAAAACGCTGAAAAAGAAAATAGCCAAGCGTCATCAAATGGTTGGAGAATCGGCAGCCATTCAAAAAGTGCGTTTAATGATCGACCGTGTAGCGCCAACCGATGCCCGCGTTCTGATTACAGGCTCTAACGGAACAGGAAAAGAGGTGGTAGCCAGATTGTTATTCGAAAATAGCCCAAGAGCAACTGCTCCGTTTGTGGAGGTGAATTGTGCAGCAATACCTTCGGAATTGATCGAAAGCGAACTTTTCGGGCACGAAAAAGGGTCGTTTACATCAGCAATAAAACAACGCATAGGTAAATTTGAACAGGCGGATACAGGCACCATTTTTCTTGATGAGATTGGCGATATGAGTCTTTCGGCACAAACAAAAGTGCTGCGTGTGTTGCAGGAAAGCGAATTGACTCGTGTAGGAAGTGATAAAAGCGTGAAAGTGAATGTGCGTGTCATTGCGGCAACCAATAAGGACTTGAAAAAAGAAATCGAACTGGGAAATTTCCGCGAAGACTTATTTCACCGGTTGAATGTTATTCCGATTCATGTGCCCGCTTTGGACGAGCGGAGGGAAGATATTCCGCTGTTAGTGACTCATTTTTGCGATCTGATATGCAGCGAACAGGGAACGCAAACAAAAATATTTGAAGAGGATGCTGTTGAAATGCTACAGGTCCGCAGCTGGACAGGAAATATACGTGAACTAAGAAATGTTGTTGAGCGTTTAATTATCCTGGGAGGACAAACGATTACCAAAGAGGATGTCGAAATGTTTGCCTGATGTCTGCTGATTTTTCATCTTTCCCCGATAGCTATCGGGGTTTATCTTTATTCTTTTATCTTTATTCTAAAAAAAATGAACCCTATTAATGAACAACGTATCGCTATTTGTAGCGACCATGCAGGATTTGAATTGAAACAAATAATTGTTGAATACCTGAAATCGAAAGAAGTTATTGAAATAAAAGATTTTGGAACTTATTCGGCCGAAAGTTGCGATTATGCCGATTTTGCACATCCGATGGCTTCGGCTGTTGAAAACAACGAATTCGACTACGGAATTTCTATCTGCGGAAGTGGAAATGGCATTAGCATGACAGTGAACAAACATCAGGGAATCCGTGCAGCACTATGCTGGAACACTGAAATTGTGGCACTTGCCCGTCAGCATAACAATGCAAACGTGCTGTCGTTGCCCGCACGATTTATTTCGGTTGAACAAGCCAAAGATATGGTGGATGTGTTCTTTTCGACCGATTTTGAAGGTGGAAGACATCAGAGCAGGATTGATAAAATTCCACAATGTTAATAGAACAAAGAGCATAGATCAAAGATTAAAGACAAGAAAGAAAAAAACTCTTATAACTTTAAACTTTTCAAACACGAAACAAGGAACACGAAACAAGGAACACGAAACCCGAAACAAATAATTCAAATGCAACGGACAGAAATCTCAAAATATGGCGAATTCGGATTAATTAAACATTTAACCGAAAAATTTAAAAATGAAAATGAGTCAACGTTGAAAGGTGTGGGCGACGATGCAGCTGTGCTCGATTTCAAAGATAAAAAAGTGCTTGTTACCACCGATCTTTTACTCGAAGGTGTTCATTTCGATTTGGTTTATGTGCCCCTGAGGCATCTCGGTTACAAAGCTGCTATTGTTAATTTCTCCGACATATATGCCATGAACGGACAACCGAAGCAAATTACTGTTTCACTCGGTGTTTCGAAACGCTTTTCGGTGGAAGACCTTGAAGAATTATATGCCGGTATACAATTGGCATGCAAAACCTATGGTGTTGATTTGGTGGGTGGCGATACTTCAGCCTCATTAACCGGATTAACCATTAGCATAACTTGTATTGGCGAAGCTGATAATGAAAAAATTACCTATCGGAACGGTGCCAAGCCGAATGATTTAATTTGTGTTTCCGGAAATTTAGGATCAGCTTATATGGGTTTGCAATTGCTTGAGCGTGAAAAAATTGTTTTTTCAGCCAACAGCGAAGCTCAACCCGATTTCGAAGGAAGAGATTATATTTTGCAACGCCAATTAAAACCCGAAGCCCGAAAAGATATTGTAAAGTCGCTTGCCGAAAAAGGAATTGTTCCCACTGCCATGATGGATATTTCGGACGGACTTTCTTCGGAGTTAATTCATATCTGTACACAAAGCAATGTGGGTTGCAGGGTTTACGAAGATAAAATTCCCATTAATTATCAGGCCGTAGTAATGGCCGAAGAGCTGAATATGAGTATTGTAACCGCAGCATTAAATGGTGGTGAGGATTATGAACTCCTTTTTACAGCTTCGATGGAAGATTATGAAAAAATTCTCACCCTCGAAGATGTAGGCATTGTTGGTCATATTACAAAACCGGAACTGGGTTTACACTTAGTGGGGCGCGAAGGTGAAGAAATAGAATTGCGTGCTCAGGGTTGGAACTCGTTGGAATAATATTGCTGAAAATTTAGTTTGTAAATAAATTAAACAGAGCCAATTATCACCAGGCATATTGGTTGCTTTCGGTTAAACTACCAAGCTATATAATTTGATTACGCCAGGCTTGCATCGATTTTCCTGTTTTTGTAAAGATCACCCTTTTCATTGAATCTACAGACCCAAATCCACAAAGTTCTGCTAATTCCTGATTCGATAGTTCAGGGTGTTGAATTATATTTTTCTCAAGTTCACCTATTCTGTATTGATTTACATACGAACAAAAATTCTGATTGAAATTCTGATTTATCAAAGTTGAAATATACGTTCGGTTGCTGCCTGCCAAAGCCGCTACATCAAGGATATTCAGTTTGCTGTCCAGGTATATTTTCTTTTCTTCAAACAGTTCGGTTAATTTATTAATGATGGTCAATTGCGAACTTTTTGTAAGTTCAGAGAACAGAATTTCTTCAGCAGTTATCTTTTTTTCTGAATCAAAGGTCGGATTTAATGCCTTCTGTTGATCGCCCAACCAACCAATAATAAATAGCAAAGTCGAAAAAATTACCGATGCTAACGCTATTCCGGTTAACTCATGTTTAAAAAAGTCGCGACCAAGTGCCGCTAATATTACTGATGCAACTCCGGTTGTTAACAGTGAAGCGTTCAGTGTTGTAACGCGGGCCGTTCTGCTGTCTTCCATATCGGAATAATATTGTTGCGCCTTATTACCATATTTATTTATCAATTTGAAATTGTCGTTTCAACATTGACTTACCGATACCGCGAGAGAGAGCATCTGTCGCGAAAAGGATACGGATTTCACCAGCGCCAAAGTCGCGAATGATTTTATTTCGTTCGTATTGAGACTTGTCTCCATGGAAA
>JAKLIM010000222.1 GCA_022709605.1 Bacteroidota bacterium
TTTTATAGCCATTGCCCATATTGCCACTTGTTTGCTTACATCACCCGGCCCCAATACCTGTGCACCGAGAATTAAACCGTTCGATTTCTCAACCACTAATTTGGTAATCAGCAGGTTGCCATGCATAAATCCGGGTTTGTCAAGACTTGCATTTACTACGGTTTCTATGTTGGTATAGCCCATTTTTATTGCATTTTGCTCCGACAAACCTGTTGAGCCAACACCATAATCGAACACTTTGCAAATTCCGGTTTGAATGGTTCCCTGAAATTTTGAAACATTTCCAAGAATTACATTTTCACCGGCAACACGTCCCTGTAAGTTGGCCAAATCGCCGTAGGGTGCATGAACCGGTTTATGTGTAATCAGGTTTGGAATTTCAATGCAATCGCCCACTGCATAAATATCGGTATCCGAAGTTTGCATATAACCATCAACAACCACGCCACCGGTTGCACCTATTGTTAAACCTGCTTCTTTGGCCAATTTACTATTTGGGATAACACCTATGGCTACTACAGCCAAATCGCAAGGTATTTCGGTACCATCGTTCAGTTTTACAGCGACTAATTTCCCGTTTTCGCCTAAAAATGAAGCTACGCCATTTTGCAAAATCACATTGGCTTTTGTTTGAACATATTTTTCGACTAAACGGGCTAAATGCTTGTCAATAAAAGTGAGTAATTGCGGTAATAGTTCCACCAAAGTAATTTCAATGCCGGCCAGATTTAGTGCTTCAACGGTTTCGATACCAATTAAACCGCCACCAATTACAACCGCTTTTTTAATTTTTCCTTCGTCGCGTACTTTCCGAAGGTAATCGGCATCGGGCAAAGATTGAAGTGTAGTAACTCCTTCGAGCTCTATTCCCGGAATTGGAGGCTTGCGTGGTGTCGCTCCCGTTGCAATAATCAACTTGTCGTATTCCATTGAGCCTTTTTCGCCTGACATAATATTCACAAAATCAACTGTTTTAGCTTTGGGATGAATGGACGTAACTTCGGTGTTTACCTGTGTAACAATTTTTTTTGCATTCCAGAAGAATTTTGAATCACGCACAACTCCGGCAGGTGAACAAAGTAATTGATTGCGATCGTCGAAAAATCCACCTACATAATACGGATAACCACACGAAGCCATCGACAAGTCGGATGCTTTTTGAATAATGGTAATCTCGGCATTTTCGTCGAGACGGCGTGCTCTTGAAGCTGCTTTGGGACCTGCAGCCGACCCACCAATTACAATAATACGTTTAGTGCTCATAATATTTTAATTTTTAAAAGTGATTTTATTTGATTAAAGCCCCTTCCAGGCTTCATGTTCCATTTTAAGAAAATTTTGTTTTTCAACTTCGGTCATTACTCTTGTGCTGTAATTAAAAGCAATATTGAAATTTTCGAGTGTAATCGCCACCGACTGTATTATCCGTTCGGCAATCGGAATTTTCTCAATTGGAAACGGAAAAGCGAAAACGACTCGAACCATTTGGTTATCAATATAAATATCGGTCAGAATACCGAGTTTTATTAATGAATAATTGATGGCCGGATGCGGAATTTCATCGAGCATCATCATGATTTCGTCTTTATCCATATTTAATTATCAGGAGTTTATGTTGCTAATCTGTAAAAATGCTTTGCCAAGTAAAATACTGATCTCTGAATGAGGTGCAAATTCAACTACACTTTGGCAATTAAGCATAGCATCTACCACCACTCTATCAAAAGGTAATTTTGTAATAACACTGATATGCAACGAATTACAATATGTTTCAATTTCGTTTGCCATATCGGCATTCAAATCAAATTTATTGATAATGACCGATGTAGTGAGTTTAAACTTGGAACTTACTTCGATGGTGCGTTTTAAATCATGCAATCCCGAAAGTGTTGGTTCGGTAACAATAACCACCTGATTAACACCCGTAATGGTTGAAATTACCGGACAGCCAATACCCGGAGGTCCATCTATTATTATCGTTTCAATGCCATTGGCTCTGGCTGTATTTTTAGCTTCTTCGCGTACAATATCCACCAATCGTCCCGAGTTTTCCTCGCCCGGTGATAGTCGTCCATACACCATTTTTCCATTGCGGAAACTACCTGAATACATGCGGCTTTTATCTTCCTGAACCATCGAAATAGCTTCTACAGTACAAATACGCGAACAGAGTTTACAACCATCGCAGGAGGTTTCGTTTATCAATACTTCACCGTTAATTTCATCAATCGCGGCAAAGCGGCAATAGTTAATACATTCGCCGCAGTTGGTACATAAATCTTTATTTATTATAGCTTTGAAACCGGAAACAAACACTTCTTCTTTTTCGTGTGTAGGGTGAAACAACAGGTACAAGTTGGCTGCATCCACATCACAATCGGCAAGCACCACATTGGGTTGCAAAGTAGCAAAGGCAGCACTGATAGTACTTTTCCCGGTTCCTCCTTTTCCGCTAATTACTGCTATTTCCATATTGTTCATGAATCGTATTAAATAATTGATTGAATTTCAGTTCCCATTCGGCATTTTCGTTGCTCACCAATATTCCTTTGGAGTAAGCTGAAGCAATCTTTTTGTCGAAAGGAACTGACATTAGAAGTGGAATTTTTTCTTTTTGAAGGTAATCATAAACCTCATTGTTGCCCAAACCCGCCCGGTTCACTATGACACCACAATGTTTACCCAGACTTTTCAAAGTTTCCACAGATTGTATTAAGTCGCTTAATCCAAAAGGTGTTGGCTCTGTTACAAGTACTACATAATCAGCTGTTGCAACAGTTTGTATAAACGGACAGGATGTACCAGGAGGCGAATCGAGTAAAACAATTTTGGCTTCGGATGCCGATTTTATGGCAGCTTTAATTGTAGGTACAGGTGAATGAACGCCCACTTTCATTCGTGCTTCAATCAACAAGCTATTTGGAGAAATACTATATTCAGCAATAGTACCAAGCAAATCGTCTTTTTCGGTAATAGCACCATATTCACAAGCTACTGAGCAAGCTCCACAACCATGACAATGGTCTTCGAGTATACGAATCATCCGTTGTTCGCCCAAAAAGAAAATGGCATTGTAGTTGCAATATTCGTTGCATTTTCCACAAAAAGTACATTTGCTTTGGTCGATAACGGGTATTTTTTGCAACACATCGAACGAGTGCTGAAAATTCCCGACAAGAAACTCCCTGTCGTTAGGTTCTTCGGCATCGCAATCCACAAGACTTACACTTTTCCCTGCTTTTTGTAAGGCATTGAATAAGTTAGTAGAAATAAATGTTTTACCTGTTCCGCCTTTACCACTGGCAATGGCTATCGTTATTTTTGAATTCAATGTAAATGTTTTATCAGGTAAATAAAAAATATTCCAATTAAAATCAATAAAATCTGCAATATTGACTCCAACGCTTTTGTCTTCTTGTGCATTTCGGGAATCAATTCGGCCATAGAAATATACAAAAAACTGGATGCCGAAAAAGCCAGTGCATAAGGAATAAATGCTTTGAGTTGCTGCATAAAGAAATAGGCAGCAATTCCCGTGACAATGGCCGAGCTACCCGAAAGAGCATTGTATAACAAAGCCTTTTTCTTTGACAAACCACTTTTTAATAAGATTCCGAAATCACCCAATTCCTGTGGGATTTCATGAAAAACAACCGACAAGGTTACAAAAAGGCCTAATTCGGTGGAAGTAAGAAAGGAAGCGGCAATTACAATACCGTCAATGGCATTGTGAAAAGCATCGCCAATCAAAATCATAGGAGCTGCGGCATTTAAATGTCTTTCACAGTCCTTATTTCGACAAGTTCGCCACAAAATTATTTTTTCAAGCACGAAGAAAAACAGAATTCCACTCAAAATCAATTGTAGCACTTTGGGTGCTTCAAGCATATTCAAAGCATTGGGTATCATGCCCAAAAATGCAGCACCAAGTAAAGTGCCTCCTGCCAGATAGGTTAAATAAGTGGAGATTTTTTGCAATTTATCATCTTTGAGTAGCAAGAGCAAACTCGCTAAACCCACACTCCCGATACTCCCTGCAAAAAGTGCCAAAATGATGAGAACCAAACTTGAATTCATAGATTATAATTTTTTATGTTCGGTCAGCATTGACATTTATTTTGTTTTATTATAAACCACAAAACTCCCTTTTTCAACACCAATTATTTCGGCTACCACATCACATTTTATCATAAGCAGAAAAAAAATTCGTGGATCGTTTTCATCCATCAAACCTTCAAAATTTCCCTGTCCTTTCGAAATAATCAAATCTGCTTTGTTGTAAATTTTCATAAATTCGGGGCTACACTCACTTAAAACAGTAGAAGGTGCATCATATCCATTGCTAATTACATCTGCTACCAGGTCAATTCCAACTTGCTGAGCATCTTCAATGGTCGCATCGTTCAATACATTTGATCCGCGAACAGCAAAAGTCAGATGCGGGTGCATGATCATTTCAATAAAAAGCTTGTCGAAAACTATTTCGCCTGCATTATCGCCCAAATAAAGTATTTTTGTGGCAGATTTTATACGTTTTTCTAATTCTATTGAATGGTCAATGGCAAAATCGCTTTCAAGCACCTTTCGAATAGTAGGTTCTACTTCAAAACTGCCACTTGCTCCATAATCCATAATATTTCCGGCTATCGAAAGTCGCAAAGCCATGCCGAAGGGATTAGGCGACTCCAACACCTTTATTCTTAAATCTTTATACAATTTAAGTGTAGTTATATTGCTTTCCTTTTTTTCGGAGGCATAAGGATTAGTAATGCCTGTAATTTTGCAAAATTCATGGTTTAATTCCCTATGAATCTGTGCCATGGTAAGCGAAGCGCTTCGAGCCATAGTAAGATGGTAGAAAGCAAAAAAATCCAATCGTTGATTTTCAGTAACCTGAAATTTGTTTAAAAGTCGGTCGAACGAGTTGTATTGACATTCTTTGCAACGATCATCAACATCGTGTTTGTTTTTTTTAGTGTTTGCAATTGTGCTCGTGCTTATCATCGTGATTACAATAGTTTGCGTTCAACATTAGTTTATCTGCCAAGAATTCTTCGATTAATTCTTTCGCACCTTTTATTGGAGCACCTACAAAAGCATTGATATTCTGCTCATTAAATAAATCAATGGCTTTTTGACCCATGCCACCTGCAATTACATCGGTTACGCCAAACGAAGCCACCCATCGTGGATAGACACCCGGTTCGTGAACAGGTGGTGTTTGTTCTTTAATTTCTGTTATCTGATTATTAACAACAGTTACAATTGAAAAATACTGACAATGCCCGAAATGAGCACACAAAACCCCATTTTCCATGGGAATAGCGATACATTTATTCATTTAAATTCTAATTTATTTTTTTAATAACAGAGGGTTTTTTACACCCTCTGATTTTTAGTTGTTGGTTCCATTTCCCTGACGATTTCTTCGTCTCAATCCCATTCCCTGGCCACCTAGGCCACGACCTAATCCACGTCCAATTCCACGGCAGTTTGCCGCCGTGTTTTCCTGTATGTTATCAGGATTTGAGTCTTGATTTTTAGCACCAAAGTTGGTGCATTTTCCCATTTTTCTACCAGTCATGGCACCTTGTCCCATGGGTCCGGTTTGATTTAATCCGGGCATAAATACCTCCTTTTTAAAAATATATAATTCTTCTATTTCCCGCTTTGTAAGCGCTTTCCTTGTCCTGCATTCTTTCCTGTCTGACGAGCTTTTCCCATTCCAGCTCCGAGTTTCTTTTGTTTCTCTTCATCAGTTGAGGTGCTACAATTTCCTAATTTTCGTCCACTTCCGGAACCTTGTCCTTTTGGACCTGTACCATCCATTTTTGGCATAATTGCTGTTTTTTTAAAATCGTTTTATAATTTCTAAAATCGTTTTATCTTTTTCACTTATCATTTCGATATTTAAACTATCAAGCAAAGGCAGAGTTTTACCACCAAATTCACCGGCTACAATTTTACTTACACCTTGCTTGGCAACAAACTGAACTGCAGCAGCCCCGGCACCTCCCGAAGCATCCTTTGCCGGATTTTCTAAAAATTCGGTATGTTTGGTTTCAGTATCATAAATTGCAAAAAATGAACATCGACCGAAACGTGAATCGATATTTGATGAAAGGGTATTACCTTCTGAAGTTACAGCTATTTTCATATTCAATATATATTTAGTTAATAATTAATTATTTAGTTGATAACCGCTAAAAAAATGGATCAATCGGGATCCCATATTTCTTTTCAATTGTTCATAAACCTTTTCTCCCGTACAATGTCCGGTAATAAAATCATTAAGCGGATATTTGTTGTT
>JAKLIM010000223.1 GCA_022709605.1 Bacteroidota bacterium
TCCAATTTATCAGACCTTGTGATAAATTCAGGTGTAAGATATTTAAAGCCACTTTCAATATGGTTTTTTTCTTTCATGGCATTTTGGAGTGCCGTTAAAATATCGTCAATAGTTTTACCCTCCTTTATCCTTGCATTAAACTGACCTTTTGCTTTATTGTCCTTATTTGAAAATTTTGATTTACGTAAAAGATTGAATTTATCTATAAATTCATTATAAGTAATATTTGGTTTTGATAAGTCCAAAACAAATTTTTCAAAAATTGCATAATTATCTGTTATAGGTTTTAGGTTATCTGTTATTAGTCTTAATATATTACCACTTAGCGGTACAGTCTGTGGTACAGATAGAGGTACAGTTACCTGTTCAGTTAGCTGTTCAGTTAGCTGTTCAAATTTTGGTAATGTAAGGGGTATTATTTTAATCATTGGAGCCTTAAAATTATTAATACCTTTTTTATACTCTATAAGATTAAAATCTGATAAATCGTGCAAAATGGAATAGTAAGTTGTACGGCTGCTTATACACGCACCTTGCATGGCTAAATCGTAAGGGCACTTAAACCATTCAACCCAATTATTTCTATTGTTTTGATTTAATAAAAATATGTATAGGCTTACATGAGTTGTTCTAATATCGTGAGTATTATTAAATACTATCGAATAAAAAGCCTTTATCTGTCCGTGCATTTCTATTCTGTTTGCCATCTTTTTTTTGATTTTAGTGTTCCGGTATTAAACAGTATTTTACCTTCTGAAATTAATGTGTCATAAATTATTTTTTCATCATATGGATTTTTTGATAATATTTTTAAGCTTATTTTATTTCCTAATAATATTTTATCCATAATAGACATTCTTAATTTAACGTTTTTATGACTACCATTAATAGATTCTCTAACATGCTTTATAATCCTGTTATAAATATCACAGGAAGAACCAATATAGGAATCATTAATAATATAAACACCTGATATTGTTTTTGATGTGTCAAAACACCATTCAACTGTGTTTAATAACTTAGATTTTTTTACCATTATATTAAAATACCCAATTAAAAAAGGGGAAGCAGTAAGGAAGGCGACCAAGCCCTGTATTCTGCAACCCCAATTTTAAAAGGGATTTATTAAGATTAATTAAATTACAAATTGATTTCATTGGTCTTTTCCTTATAAATACGTTTACAAAAGTAAAACAAATTTTCCACACTTCCAATTTTTCCTCAATATTTTTTCAATATTTTTTTCATTGTTTAGAAAATAGTACCTCCGTTTGTACTTTTTCAGTATTTCGTATATGTCGCACCAAGCCTCCATCGTTTGTTTTCCACGTTCCACAGCATCGGGTACGGCTGTTTCGCCTACGGTTTCACATTTGTAATTTACATTTGTAATCACGAAACAAACTTTAAATACTCCTCAAATCGGCTTGGAAACGACACCT
This sequence comes from Bacteroidota bacterium, assembly GCA_022709605.1. GTDB lineage: Bacteria > Bacteroidota > Bacteroidia > Bacteroidales > Paludibacteraceae > Paludibacter. Next base: position 1,443 of record JAKLIM010000223.1, read on the forward strand.
CTATACCTTGTTCCCCGAAATGCTTAATAAGAACATCGAGGATGGCGTTGATCTGCTCGGTTTTCAACTTAGTCGTGCTTTCGATACCGAACATTGCAGACTGAATAGGCTTCCAAATAAACGTTTTAATGATGTCTTTGGTGTAGGGTAGGGAAAGTTCCTTACCCGTTACACCAAAGTACCGATGTTCCAGACCAATCTCGTTCAACTGTTGTGATAGTATCGTGTAAAATAAGTGCAGGGCTTTATTCTGCTGTGAGGTACGTGTTGCTTTCACGTTGGAAATCTCCACAATACCCACTTGACCTTGCAGGTATTCATTAGCCTTATCACGTGCTGTGTCGAGGTTGAAGCGTCTTGTCATTATTCCACATCTTTAATTTTACCCCATAGATCACGATAGTCCACCCACCGGCAAAACGAATACAGCAGATTTTCAATATCCGTTTCCATATTTTCGTAGCGTAGGCACTCAAAAGGCTCGTGTTGAATTATTTTGCAACTCGTAATATCCCTACCCATTTCTTCCTTATAATCCACAACCTCAAAAACGTCATATAAGAAACGGTCAAGTTCAAAGATAGATAGATATATTCTCCATTGGTAGCTGTCGTTGTATTTTTGCATATCCGCAGGGCTGAAAGTAACCTTTGTATCACGTATTGTGTTGCCATGTAACGCATCCATTTGACCGGATAGTGTAAAAGCACCAAAGTCGGTTTTAAACTCTTTATTGAGCCGTATTTCAGGGGTGAATACGCCAAGATTTATAGCGTGAGATAATGCCAAGTGTTTTTGTTCATCGGATAGCCTTGCACCAAACTTGTCAAACAGTATCTTGTCAAAGGTCGCCACATCTGCACTGTTGTTTTCCACAATCCAATGAAAGGCACTTCCGATGTTAGTTTTGTCATTACCGAGAAATAATCCCGATATTGAATCCACAACTTGTTGTTCCGAAGAACCAATGACATCGTCACGGTATCTTCGGAATGTTTCAAGCTGTGTTACTCTTAATAACTTGTTCATTTCGCAACTTCTTTGGTGACAAATTTGTTTTGTGACTTGTCGTACACTAATCCTAAATCCGCCACCTTTGCGGAAATGCGTTTCCGCATCGCAGCCTGTTGTGCTTTCGGTAAGGTGGCACATTTGCCGGATATAGCCATAAGGCTGTTGCTGTCGGTACAAGCATTGAGTTCGGTCTGAAACACATCAATTTGCCTTTGTGCTTCAAGTTGTTCGGCAGACTGCTTTCGGATACTATCCTTTACCTGTTGGATGATGTCGGACATAAAAGTCTTGAACTTCGGATCAGCCTCATCTGGGATTTCCATTTTGGGTATCCGTGCCACATTCTTACCAATGGTTTTATCTGTCGGCTCGAATGTAATAATTCTTTTTCCGTTCTCAACCGTCATAAACCCAACTTGGTCGGCAATACGGAGAATGAGGTCTTTGCTCTGTCCGGTAACGTCAGGGCTGATTTTGGTGTTATCGCCATCTTTTTCCTCTTTGGAGTGTGCTATTAACACAATATCCAAATTTTCCGACCTGCGTTTGTTGATAAATAACTTAAACTCGTCACCAATAGCCCCGTAGGCTTTTAGTTTGTTCTTTTCGAGTTTGTAGTCCTTACTGATAACCCAGACCATCAGGTAGTCATCAAGTACCGATTTTGCGGTATCAATGACCACCGTTTTGTAGTTTTTAATTTCGGCTTCATCTTGCAACACATCGTTCCAGCTTTGAGCAATGATTGTTGCTTCTGCCCTATTTGCGGCACGGTCTGAACCCCTGTCGGTGTCAATTAATATCGGTGTATTGGCTGTATTGCCAACGCTTGTTTTGCCAACGCCAGGAGTACCGTAAAGCACAATAACCACAGGGCGTTCCGGGAAACTTTCTGATTTTTTTACTAACATTTTGTTTAAAATTTAATTGTTTGTATATAATATTAATTAATTGTCGTCATTTTGACACTCATCACACACAATATCTTCTATATGGAGATTATATTCGTCTTCGTCAATTTTATCTATATTAACCACCAAGCCATTTTCAAAATACCTGCCACAAAGAGAACAACATTGTAGTTCAATAGTCTGCCTTTTCTCCACGTACTTCGGACTGAATGGGTGTGAACCATCATCTCCGTCAATCATATTGTTGCCGTATATCATTTTAGTAAATCTTTGTTTTCGTAAATATTGCCGACAACCTCAAAATTTTCATAATAATCGAAATAATCATACGTGGTATCTTTCGCAAACAAAACAAATGAATAATGATTATAAACAACATAAGCCAAACAAGTCATATCTGGGCTTTTAACCACATCACCCTCATAAATCTCTTTACCATTTTTATCAAGAAGCCCGGTGAATTGCATTAATTCCCCATTGCCAAAATGGAATATAAAACTTTGCAATGTTTCCAAATCTGGAGTTCCCTGATAGGCCATATACCTCTGCTTATCATCCCACGCCCTGAATTTAATTGCTCTTTTTTCCATAATTTTAATTTTGATACCGCAAATGTACATAAATGCGAACACACTTTGCAAATCTATTTTCTTAAAAAAAGTTAAAACGAACAAAAAAGCCTGTCGGGAAACAGGCTGAAAGCATTGTGATTGCTATCTTTTTAGCAAAGATAGTATCTTGCTTTTATACCTAAACACAAAGTATGCTATGACAAGCAGTATAAGGAGGCAATACACGACAATTGACCACTTTCCCATACTTATCCACTTTTTCTGCGTATCTGTGAGAATATTTGTGGTAATAACAACCTTTTCTTTTTGGTCGGTATTCACAACGGTAGTATTCGTAGTGTGTTTTTCATTCCACCGAGCCACAACTTCGGCACTATCAACCTTTGTCTTTATTTGTAGGTTGTTCCCGTTGAGATTGAGATAGGTAGTAATAAACTTATCCTTATAGACAGTATCAACTTTTGTGATAACGGGATTTCCGTTTAAGCATTCAAGGTAGGCGTTCATTATGTTTTCCAATGAAATGTAGTACGTGCTGTCCATCGGAGTAACGGTTGTAACGCTTGTTGATGTGCTGTCCTTTGTGGTGGTAGTTTCGCCCTTACAATATTGTAATAGTATTTTGTCAATCTTTTTCTGTGTTACACAGCCGGAGAGAGAGATAATTATAATAGCCAATATCATTGCTATTACTATTGCCAAATTTATCTTGTCAACCTCTTTAAAAAATTTTTTCATATATCAAGTCTTTTGAGATTATACTTTCTTATTATCCAGTCAAGTGTTTCATTGTAGTTTTGTGCCGTAGCGTATCCACAACTTTCCAATAGCCGTGTCTGTTCCTCTGACGTTTTCGCTTCACGTACAGGCTTAAACCTATCATGCATCAATAGTTTACTGTGGTCAATAATGCTTTCGGCTATGGAGTTGTAAACACGAAATAATGTAACGGGGTTTACGCCCCTGCTTACCGCATCTGAATATGAATTATAAATCTTTCCCGTACCCATATATAATATGCTCTTTCCATTGATGGTTTCCCTTGTGGTATTAGAGATTACCCTACCACCCCAAGACTTACCACCCTTGACACCAAAACAGTTGTTTGCTGCTGTCTTTATGCTGTCACCGTAGCCTGTTTCACAAGCCATCTGTGCGGCTTTTACAGATGGTAATATACCTATGTCCTTGCACGACTTAATAATGTCATCAGCATAGGAGTTAAAGAATTTTTCCTGTTTAGTTTTGGCGTTTTCAAAAAGTATCATAACGGTATTATTTATAACCTTATTACAACCTATATGGTTGCAATACAAAGGTAGCAATAATAATGTCAACAAACAAAGTTTCCTCAAAATATATTTTTTGAGTACAAAGGTACGGATAAAAAAATAACTTCGTGGTATTAAAAAATGTTAATTCTTTTTAAGGCCACCCTGCCATTGACTTACACGCCTTACAACTTCGTCAAATCCTATTCCAAATGCAAAAGCTACACCCATTGATAGCGGAATATTGAATATTTCTGTACAAAATCTTAGCGCAGCTAAGGCTATAATAAAGTTTGCAAGAATTGAAAAGCTTTTTTTAAATAAATTTTTCTGAATGAAGTATTTCCAATCCCACTTGTTGGGTGTATCGGGACTTTTTTTAATTGACCTATTGATTTCAATATACCATTTAATAATAAGTCCAAATAAGACAAACAGTAGTGCTACCGCAAAGATAGCCCAAGTACTTGTTCCGTATGTAGTCCAAAGTGAATCACCATACAGATTGCTTAAAAAAATTTCTTTTACATTCATAGTTTTATTTATTTATGTTTTAATAATTCTTTTATGTCCTTTTGTATCTCTATCTGGCTTTGTTCTATTGCGTGTAATCTTTGCAATACCATTTCCTTGAATTGATTTAAAGTATCTGTACTTGCGGCGTGCATAATTGTACATTTATCGGTTCTTTGATAAAGATTTTGGTCTTGTCTCAATATCATCAACTCATTCATTATTGATATTTCATTTTGGCGCATTTTGCCCAAATCTTTCTGTATCTTTAGCACCCAAGCTAACAAGAAAATCCACAACCCTGACAATACTGTTATTACTATTTCCATTGTTTTATTGTTTAATAATCATAAATCTCCCTGTTCTTGCTGTAAAATCACCACTACCACCAGTTCTTGATAATACAAGCCATACCCTATCACCTGCTAATCCGTCTGTAATAAATGCAGTCAATGATTCACCGTCATAGTTGTTTGTCCCATTAGTTGAAAACATTGCAACTGCATTACCATAAGTTACAGAAGTACCTCTCTTGTTTGCTCTTTTTATTTGCCAATCTGAACCATT
>JAKLIM010000224.1 GCA_022709605.1 Bacteroidota bacterium
TTGAAAATTTACTATTTTGTCATTTACCATTTACTATTTATTAGCACATTATCTCATTGGCACATTGGCATATTATTTCATTAGCACATTTAATTCTTTTCCCACCTTGGTAAATGCAGCTATACATTTATCTAATTGTTCGGTTTCGTGAGCTGCAGATATTTGCACACGGATGCGAGCCTGACCTTTGGGAACCACAGGGAAATAAAATCCGGTCACGTAAATTCCTTCGTCGAGCAATTTTGCAGCCATGTCCTGCGAAAGTTTTGCATCGTATAGCATTACGGCACAAATGGCTGATTCAGTAGGTTTTATGTCGAATCCGGCTGCGAGCATTTGTTTAACAAAATAGGCAGTATTCTGATGTAGTTTATCCTGTAAATCATTCGTTTCGTCCATAAGTTGGAACATGCGAATACCTGCTGAAGCAACCATCGGTGGAATGGAATTGGAGAATAAATACGGACGCGAACGTTGGCGAAGCAGATCGATAATTTCTTTTTTGCCGGTTGTAAAACCGCCAATTGCTCCACCAAAAGCTTTACCCAAGGTGCCGGTAATTATTTCAATTTTCCCGCGCAAGTTATATCGTTCGGTAACACCTCGACCGGTTTTGCCCACCACTCCGGCGGAATGCGATTCATCCACCATGACCATGGCGTTGTATTTTTCGGCTAAAGCATAAATTTTATCCAATGGCGCAACATTGCCATCCATTGAAAAAACGCCATCGGTTACAATCAAGCGGAATCGTTGTTCCTGAGCCGCAATAAGTTGTGCTTCCAAATCGGTCATATCGGCATTTGCGTAACGGTATCGTTTTGCTTTACAGAGCCTTACGCCATCAATTATCGAAGCATGATTCAAAGCATCGGAAATTATAGCATCTTCTTCGCCCAATAAAGGTTCAAAAACGCCACCGTTGGCATCGAAACAAGCAGCATACAAAATGGTATCTTCTGTGCCAAAAAATCGGGCAATCGATGCTTCCAATTGTTTGTGAATATCTTGCGTCCCACAAATAAACCGAACCGACGAAACACCATAACCATGGGTGTCCAAGCCGTTTTTTGCTGCTTGGATTAATTCGGGATTATTGGAAAGTCCCAAATAATTATTGGCACAAAAGTTCAACACTTCCCGACCATTGGCTACCCGTATTAATGCGCCTTGTGGTGAAGTGATGATGCGTTCATTTTTAAATAATCCGGCTTGCTCAATGGTTTCAAGCTCAGTTTGTAAGTGCGATTTAAAATTTTGATACATATTCGTATTTATATGTGTTGTTTAAATTCTATTTTTATGCAAATATATTACATTATTTTGTCATCCCTTTAATGATATCAATAAATTGTTGCGCTAATTCATTTGCCGATTTCAGGGTGGGCGCTTCAGAATAAATCCGGATAATCGGCTCTGTGTTTGATTTGCGAAGGTGAACCCATTTGTCAGCCCAATCAATCTTCACTCCGTCGATGGTATTGATTTCTAAATCGCGGAATTTATTCGCAATGCTATCCAGAATTCCATCTACGTTTGTTTTTGGTGTGAGCTCAATTTTTTGTTTTGCCATAAAATAAGAAGGATAAGAAGCACGAAGGTCACTTGTTTTGAGACCCGATTTGGCTAAATGTGTCAGGAATAATGCAATACCTACCAATGCATCGCGTCCGTAATGACTTGCAGGATAGATAATTCCACCATTTCCTTCGCCACCAATGACCGCGTTGGTCGATTTCATTTTGGCCACAACATTTACTTCGCCCACGGCGGCTGCTTCGTAATTTTGTGCGTGATTTGTAGTTACATCGCGCAATGCCCGGGTTGAACTAAGATTTGAAACCGTATTACCGGGTGTATTTGACAATACATAATCAGCAATCGACACCAAAGTGTATTCTTCACCGAACATTTCGCCATCTTCGCAAACAATTGCTAATCTGTCCACATCCGGATCAACCACAAAACCCACATCAGCTTTGCCTTGTTTCAACACCGAAGCTATTTCGGTCAAATGTTCGGGCAGTGGTTCCGGATTGTGCGGAAATTGTCCGTTCGGTTCGCAATACAATTTTTCAATTTGCTGTACACCTAATGCTTCGAGTAATTCAGGAATAACAATGCCACCCACTGAATTTACACAATCGATGACTACACGAAAATCCGCTGCGCGAATTGCCTCAACATCAACTAATTGGAGTGCCAATACTGCATCAATGTGTTTTTTTGTGAATGAATCATCTTTAGTTTCTTTACCGAGTTCGTCAACCAAAGTAAACGTAAATGATTCATCAGCAGCAATTTTAAGGATGGTTTCACCTTCAGCAGCATTTAAGAATTCGCCATTTTCATTTAACAATTTCAGTGCATTCCATTGTTTGGGGTTGTGACTGGCTGTAAGTATAATTCCGCCGGCTGCTTTACTCATGGTTACGGCCAATTCGGTGGTTGGGGTAGTTGCCAATCCGATATTTAACACATCGAACCCCATGCCCATAAGCGTTCCGATTACTATATTTGAAACCATTTCGCCCGAAATACGGGCATCGCGACCAACAACGATGGTTTTTTTATTGGTACTTTCGCCAATAAATGTAGCATATGCTGCGGTAAATTTAACGATGTCGAGCGGACTCAGACCGTCGCCGCTAACTCCGCCAATGGTACCACGAATACCTGAAATTGATTTAATTAATGTCATATTAGTTTTGTGAGTTTTTTCTGTTCATTTGTAATTTTTGTTCCCATGCCCATGCGCTGCGCAAGGTATCTTCAACTGTTTCAGCGGATTTCCATCCCAACACATTATTCGCATAAACGGGATTTGCCCATACTTTTTCGATGTCGCCTTCGCGACGATCTACAATTTTATACGGAACTTTAACGCCGGTAACTTCCTCAAAAGTTTTAATAATTTCGAGTACTGATAATCCGCGTCCAGTTCCCAGATTGAAGGTTTCCACATCACGTACATGTTTATCCAACAGCCGTTGTACAGCAATAACATGCGCTTTAGCCAAATCGACCACGTTTATATAATCGCGGATACATGAACCATCTGGCGTGTCATAATCATCGCCAAACACCTTGAGTTCTTTGCGTAATCCGGCAGCTGTCTGGGTTACAAAAGGCAATAAATTGTTCGGAATGCCATTGGGCAATTCGCCAATTTCGGCCGTTTGATGAGCCCCAATCGGGTTGAAATATCTCAAAATGATGCTTTTCATATCGGGATTTGCATAAATTGTATCCCTAATAATTTCTTCACCAATCTGTTTGGTATTTCCGTAAGGAGAAAGGGCCGGTTTTATCGGAGCACTTTCAGTTACAGGCAACTCATCGGGTTGTCCGTAAACGGTACACGATGACGAAAAAACCAGATTGGAAATTTTGAAATTTTGCATTAATTTGAGCAGATGAACCAACGAAAACAAGTTGTTACTATAATACAAAAGTGGATTCTCAACCGATTCGCCAACGGCTTTGCTGGCTGCAAAATGAATAATGGCTTTTATATCGTTGTGTTTTTCAATAAAATTAGTCATTGCCATAAAGTCTGTACAATCAATATTTTCGAACACAGGACGAATGCCGGTAATTTTCTCAATCCTGTCCAACACCTGAATGTCGGAGTTCGATAAATTATCAACTATAACAACTTCATAACCTGAATTTTGCAATTCAACCACTGTGTGAGAACCAATGTATCCGGTTCCGCCTGTAACTAATATCTTCGTCATGTTTGTTTTATTTTTTATTAATAAATAATTTACTTTTATATGTAATTAATTAAAAATCAGCAATTAAAATCATATAAAATTGATAATTAATGTTCTATGTATATATTGTTGTAATTTTTCAGTAGTGACCTCTCCCCTAACCCCTCTCCCGAGGAGAGGGGAACAGAACCTTGCAATTCGAAGATTTTCGCAAATCATTAATGTTATATTATCAACTCAATATATGCCTATATCGTGTAAAAAATATTTTCATGAAATTTTATATTCCACAAATGCCTCGATGGCTTCATAAGAGGCAAGCCCTAATTTATTGTATAATTTTGCTGTTGCCTGATTGCGATCTTCGGCGCGTTGCCAGAACAAACGTTCGTCATTACCCAGAAACGGTGCACTTTCCATTTGCGATTGATGTTTCAAAATGGAAAGACGTTTTCTCCTGAGTTGTTCCGGACTGATGGGTACAGCCATTTCTATATGGTCAATTTCCCATTCGGCCCAGGCGCCACGATACATCCAAATGCGGCATTCTTTCATCCATTTTTTGGATTTCAATTCGTGAATGGCGCCCAAAGCAGCGTCCAAACATACTTTGTGTGTTCCGTGCGGATCAGCCAAATCTCCTGCAACAAAAATCTGATGCGGTTGAACTTCATCTATCAAATCCATCACTTTCAGAATATCGTTGTCGGTAAGTTTTCCCTTCTGCACTTTGCCTGTTTCGTAAAACGGAAGATCCAGAAAATGAATATTTTCCTTTTTTACACCCACAAAACGACAAGCTGTTCGGGCTTCTTCCCTCCGAATTTGTGCTTTGAAAAAAAGTACATCGGCATTGTCCGAATCTCCGGCTTGTTTTTCATTATTTAAAAAACGAAGAATGGAATTGTATTTTTCACGAACAGCATCATTGCCGGAATCGTATTTATCAAGAATGTTGAGCATTAACGAAACATATCGAACCACTTCTTCATCACCTACGGCAATATTCCCCGAAGTTTGATAAGCAATATGCACATCGTGTTGCTGATCAACCAAGCGTTGAAAAGTCCCACCCATTGAAATTACATCATCATCCGGGTGCGGACTGAACACAATTACACGTTTAGGATAAGGATTTGCACGTTCGGGTCGAATGGTGTCGTCAGCATTGGGTTTTCCACCCGGCCAACCGGTAATAGTATGTTGTAAATCGTTGAATATCTTTATGTTTACATTGTAAGCTGAACCATACAGTGCTAACAATTCATCCAATCCATGTTGGTTGTAATCTTTATTGGTCAGTTTTAAAATTGGTTTTTCTGTTTCGTTGCAAAGCCAAACAATGGCACGACGAATAAGCATATCGTTCCATTCGCACGTGCCAACCAACCACGGATGGCTGATTCGGGTCAATTGTTGTGCTGCATTGAGGTCGATGGCTGCCATTGCATTTTTGTGCAATTGCAGAAAAGAAGCCGGAACATTATCATCCGTTTTTCCTTCGATAACGTCTTTAAGAATGGACGATTTATTTTCGCCCCAGGCCAACAAAATCAGTTGTTTTGCATTTAACAATGTCGAAAGTCCCATGGTAATAGCACTTGCCGGTACTTCGGAAATGGAACTGTAATACCGTTTCAAGTCGCGCTGTGATGCATTGTCGAGCAACATGAGTCGGGTCAGGGTGCTTACTTGCGAACCGGGTTCGTTATAAGCAATATTCCCCACCATTCCCACACTGACTAAAACCAGATCAAGCCCATCATATTTCTCAATCAATTCTTCGTAATGCCGGCAAAAATCGTTCACATTGGAGCGATTGACAGATGCATCGGGTGTATAAAATTTTTCAGGTTTTATATCCACTTTATCAAGCAAATTCCGGCGAAGCAGTCGGGCGTTTGAATGCCGATCGTTCGCAAAAACAGGAAAGAATTCCGATACATTAAACACCACCACATGGGCAAAACTTAAATCTTCTTCCCGATGCATACGCACCAATTCGTCGTAAACGCCAAGCGGTGAAAATCCTCCGGAAAGCCCTAAAACACAGGCTTTACCTTCTTTTTCTTTGTTGCGAATAAGTTCGGCAACTTGCTGAGCTATGGCAATTGCACCTTCCGACGCATCTGCATAAATATTAGTTCGCAGCTTTTCGTACCGGGTTTGGCGGAGATTTTCTAACATGTCGGTTGAACGGTAATAACGTTCGGGCGTACGTTCCAGGGTTATTTTGGAACTTAAATCGAGATGAAACCTGCCCCCCGACCCCCTAAAGGGGGAGTTGGAGTTACCATCGTTTTGTAAGTCTTTTTCTGTATTCATTTAAATAAATATCTTTTTGAAATAATCAATAGTAATCTAGTTCCCCTTTAGGGGTTAGGGGCCTCAATTTCTTTGAAATAGCGGTAAGTGCCTACTTTTAGTTCTACGGTGGATGATTCGTCGCAGACAATAATTCCTTTCGGATGAAGTTGTAAGGCCGTAATTGTCCATAAATGATTTACAGAACCTTCCACAGCTTGTTGCAGC